>JBGUET010000097.1:0-8108 GCA_041821225.1 Sedimentibacter sp. | reverse complement strand
TACATACATCAGGAAATATTTTTCACCTTACTCTCTTCTAATTTTCCTCAGGTTCAAACTCTTCCTTTGGAGCCCCACAAAGTGGACATGTCCAGTTATCTTGAATATCAGCAAACTGTGTGCCTGGTTCTACCCCATTGTCGGGATCTCCTATTTTGGGATCATAAATATAACCACAAACTGTACATACATATTTCATATTGTTTTCTCCTTTCTGCTTATGCATTCATTAATTTTATATAATAATCGTATCTTGCAGTTGCGTCTTGGTTCGCTTTCTCAAACAATATTTCAGCCTGATCAGGGAATGACTCATATAATGAAGCATATCTGATTTCGCCCATTAAAAATTCTTTAAAAGACTTAGATGGCTCCTTGGAATCCAATACAAATGGATTTTTACCATTTTGTTTATTATCCGGATTAAATCTATATAAATGCCAATAACCAGATTCAACAGCGAGTTTTTCTCTTTTTACACTCGTACCCATTCCAGATTTTATGCCATGTTCGATGCATGGAGAATATGCGATAATAAGTGATGGGCCATCATAATTCTCAGCTTCTACTATAGCTTTTATCGCTTGATTCATATTAGCACCAATTGCTATTTGAGCTACATATACATAACCATAGATCATGGACATAGCGCCCAAATCCTTTTTTCTGATTTTCTTTCCAGATGAGGCAAATTTAGCTACAGCAGCTGTAGGTGTGGATTTAGAAGATTGCCCACCTGTATTAGAATACACCTCAGTATCCATAACTAATACATTTATATTCTCTCCTGAAGCAAGCACATGATCTAGTCCTCCATAGCCAATGTCATAAGCCCAACCATCGCCACCAAAAATCCATTGACTTTTTTTTGTTAATTGATCCTTGTTTTCTAAAATATAATTTACAGCTTCTTCAGATACACTCTCATTAGCAATTACTTTAATTAAGCTATTAGTAACCTCTCTTGTTTTATTCTTGTCATCTCTATTTTCCAAATAGTCTTTACAAGCATTCTTAACATTTTCATTGTGAGATTTTTCTGCAACTTCAGCTATATAATCTATCACCTTTTCACGACGCTTTTTTGTTGCCAATAACATACCAAGTCCATATTCAGCATTATCTTCAAATAAAGAATTTGCCCAAGCTGGACCACAGCCATTTTTATCAGTGGTATAAGCGGTTGATGGTCCATTGGCTCCCCAAATAGATGAACATCCTGTAGCATTTGCTACTAGCATTCTATCTCCAAATAACTGAGTAATTAATTTGACATAAGCTGTTTCCCCACAACCAGGACATGCGCCACTAAATTCTAACAATGGTTTTGCAAATTGACTACCTTTAAATATTTCTTTACTAATTAAATTGTCTTTATACGTGATTGTTTCAGCGAATTCCCAATTTTTTCTTTGAACCTCTTCATGTTCTTCAAAAGGTTCCATAAATAATGCCTTTCCAGGAGCCGGACAGACATCAGCACAGTTACCACATCCAGTACAGTCTAGCGGAGAAATCTGAATTCTATAGTGTAATCCCTCAAATTGCTTTCCTAAAGGTTTTTTAGTTTGAAATTCAGCAGGTGCATTTGCCTTTTCTTCATCAGTAAGTAAAAATGGCCTTATTACTGCATGTGGACATATATATGAACATTGATTACACTGAATACATGTATTTACATCCCATCTAGGAACTTTAATTGCAATACCACGTTTTTCATATTGAGTTGTACCAAGTGGAAAATGACCATCTGGCGCATGAACAAAAGTACTTACTGGAAGTTCATCTCCTTCTTGAGCCATCATTACAGAAGTTACATTTTTTATAAACTCTGGATATTTATCATTTGATTCATCTTTCTCTGAAACGTCTCTCCACCTACTAGGTATCGAAACCTTAATGAGCTCATTTATACCTGCTTCAACAGCTTTATAATTCATGGTCACAATATCGTCTCCTTTATGACCATAATCTTTTACTATACCTTCTTTTAAATGTCTTATAGCATCATCAATAGGCATTGTATTTGTTAATTTAAAAAATGCCGCCTGCATAACCATATTGATTCTACCGCCAAGCCCTATCTTGTTTGTGATATCAATGGCATCTACAATATAAAACTCTATATCATTATTTGCTACATAACGCTTAATATAGGCTGGTAAATACTCATCAAGTTCTTCTCCCTTCCATGGGCAGTTAAGTACAAAAGTTCCACCCTTTTTTAGTCCTTCTAATATTCTAAACTTATTTATGAATGACTTGTTGTGACAAGCAATATAATCAGCATTTTTTATTAAATATGGCGCTCTTATTTTATCCTTACCAAATCTTAAATGTGATACTGTAATATTACCTGACTTTTTGCTATCATAAGAAAAATATGCTTGTGCATAAAGCTTTGTGTTGTCACCAATAATTTTAATAGCCGTTTTATTCGCGCCAACCGTTCCATCAGAACCTAATCCCCATAACTTAGCACTTATAGTTCCTTTAGGTGTTGTATCAATAGAATCATTTATATTTAGTGAAGTATTTGAAACATCATCAGTAATACCAATTGTAAAATTATCTTTTGGCCTTTCCAATGATAAATTATTGTAAACTGAAATAATATTATTGGGGAAAGTATCCTTAGATCCTAAACCATAACGACCACCAACCACTATTGGTCTGATTTTTTCATTAAACAAGATTTTTGTTATATCTAAATAAAGTGGTTCACCAGTTGATCCAGGCTCTTTTGTCCTATCTAGTACAGCAATTTTCTCAACAGTATCAGGTAACACATTCATAAAATACCTTTTGGAAAATGGTCTATATAAATGCACTTTAATAACACCGACCTTTTCATTTCTCTCCTGCAAGTAATCTATAGTCTCATGGATAGTATCACAAATAGATCCCATTGCAACGATAACCTTAGTTGCATCAGCTGAACCATAATATTCAAATGGCTTATAATATCGACCTGTAATATTTCCTAATTGCTGCATATAACTATTTACTTCATCAGCTACTTTATCGTAGTAAATATTCTTAACTTCCACATTTTGAAAATAGATATCAGGGTTTTGGGCTGTTCCTCTTACAACTGGGTGCTCAGGATTAAGTGCTCTTTCTCTAAAAAATTTTACGGCATCCATATCTACAAGATTACGTAAAGTTCTATAACTGATGGTTTCTATTTTCTGTATCTCATGGGATGTTCTAAATCCATCAAAAAAATGTAAAAATGGCATACTTGTTTTTATTGCAGATAAATGTGCAATGGATCCAAGATCCATAACCTCTTGTGCATTACTTGAACAAAGCATAGAAAATCCTGTCGCTCTAGTAGCCATAACATCTTGATGATCTCCAAATATAGAAAGAGCATGCGTTGCTATAGCTCTGGCAGCTACATGAAATACACCCGGAAGCATTTCACCAGCTATTTTATACATATTGGGCATCATCAGTAATAGCCCTTGAGATGATGTAAATGTAGTTGTCAACGCACCAGCAGCTAATGAACCGTGCACAACTCCTGCTGCGCCTGCTTCTGATTGCATTTCTGTAACGTCTACTATTTGATTAAATATATTTTTTCTACCATGAGCAGCCCATCTGTCACAAAGCTCCGCCATCGTACTAGATGGTGTGATTGGAAATATTCCTGCAACTTCGCTAAAACCATAAGCAACATAAGCCGCCGCTTCATTCCCATCCATAGCAACAACTTTTTTGATTCCCAAGTCCATTTAATAGCCCTCCTTTAATTAATCGTTAGTATAAAGTTTTTATGCCACTTCTCTTATTTTTTTCATTAAAATTAGCATAAAAGAATATAATTAATATTTATTCGATTGTTATTTATTCACTTCTATGTATTAAATTTTATTTAAAAATAAATTCTCAATTGCACAAACTTTAGTATGTGCAGAAAATTAGTAATTATGCGTTTTAGAATGTCTTTATCCATCTTTTTAAAGTCAACTTCTTGCTAAAAATAAAAAAAGGCTAATGATTAGCCTTTTTTTTGAATCCTATTTGCATATTTTCCCGTTCACAAATCTTTAAATATATAGATGTTCATATCCAGTATTGTTTCATATAATACATCTCAATAAAGATTTATTTTTATGTTAAATCAATTTATTATTTATTTCTTAATCTACAAAACGTACAATTTCATCTACAGATTTTCTTGGAGTTGTAGCTACATCGCCATCTTGGTATCCATAAACTATAAGTGCTGCAACTGTTTCATCTTTAGGCAAGTTTACAATTTCAGAAATAGACTTATCATCAATAATTCCCATAATGCAAGTTCCCACACCTTTAGCATGTGCTGAAAGACAAAATGTTTGGCACGCAAGACCTGCATCAAAAACTTCCCATACATTTGATTTTGATGTTGCATAATCACTACCATCTGGATCTAACTTTCCACTCTTTCCTTTAACAAAACTTAGCACTGCTACACCTTTTGCATTTTTTAATGTATCTATATTATATACAAAACCATTAACACCCTCTGTTGCAAGTTTTTTAATTTTTTCTGGATCATCAACAAAGGTATATCGTGAAACCTGAAAATTTGCCCATGAAGGAGCAAACCGAGCTGCCTCTATTATTTCTTTCATAACTTCTCTGTCTACTTTTTCTTCCTTAAATTTACGTACACTTCTACGTCCCTTAATCATTTCAATAGCTTCCATTCTAATCGTCTCCATTTCATATTTGTTTTTTCTTAATTGTTGTAACTTGTTTTGTTGCAACTAAAATATATCACGCTTTCGTTGTAATGTCAACAGTTACAACGAAAAATTTTATATTTTTTCATCTCTCTAAAATCCGCTACAAAATCAACTCTCCCGGTGCTATAATCATTGACATTACAACATGATTTTGTTAAGATTACCCGTAGATAGACTAGGAGGTAATCGATATGCAAATAACATCACGTTTTACAGTTGCTATCCATACCATGCTGTGCATAGCTTCTTTTTCTAATACTCGTAAAGTAACATCAAATTTTATAGCCCAAAGCACAAACTCTAATCCTGTTATTATACGTCGGATTTTAGGACAGCTTAAAGATGCCGGTTTAATAAATATAGCTGCAGGTGTAGGCGGTTCCACTATTGCAAAACCATTAACCGTTATTACACTACTTGATATTTTTAACGCAGTAGAAGCTATAAATGATAATTTTTTCAGTTTTCACGAGAATCCTAACTGCAAGTGCCCAGTTGGCAAAAACATTCATACAATATTAGACGAACATCTAGATGATATTGTACAATCAATGAATAAACAGATGCAACAAGTTAATCTACAAACATTACTAGAGGAAACAGAACCATATTTATAAGAAACACAGATTACTCTATTTCCTGTTTAAATTACCTTTAGTTGCTATATAAAATTTATGTCCACCTGACAGATTATAAACTTTTTTAAATCCACGATTTATTAAAATATTTTGAGCTGCATTCCCAGTAACTCCTTTGTTACAATAAGTTACTATTACCATCTCTTTATCTAAAGTTTTAAGTTTATCTCTTAATTCTGCATGGGGCATATTTATAGCTAAATCAACATGGGATTCATCATATTGTTTTGTAATTCTAGCATCTATAATCTTAATATCTTCACCCTTATTTACTAAATTAAGCATTTCATTTGATGTGATTAGAGGCCTATGTTTATTAATAGCATTATCAAGTATCATACCTGTATAATGCACAGGATCTTTTGTTGTTGAAAATGGTGGTGCATAGGCTAAATCCAAATGAAATAACTCATATACTTTAGCACCATAAGTTATTAATGTAGCAAATATATCAATTCTTTTATCTACACCTTCATACCCTACTATTTGTACTCCTAGTATTCTTTCTGTTTTTTTATCCGCTATAGCTTTTATAATCATTTCCCTACCATTAAAATAAGCTGGCTTATCTGGTTTTATATTATGGCTTATTATAATATCATAACCTTCTTCTCTAGCTTCTCTCTCTGATAAACCAGTACTCGCTATTGTCATATCAAATAACTTAAATATTCCTGTGCTTAAATTGCCCCTATAACACACACTTCCACCTGTTACCACATCACCTGCTATTCTTCCTGTTTTGTTTGCAGTTGACCCAAGAGGTCTATACACTGGTTTCCCTGTGATAGTAGAAAATGTTTCAATACAATCTCCGCAAGCATAAATATCTTCAACATTTGTTTTCATTGAATTATCTACTTTTATCGCCCTTGTAATTCCACATTTCACACCAGCTTTCTTAGCTAAAGAGGTATTTGGCTTAACACCTGTAGCCATAATTACCATATCACTTTTTACTTCCTGCCCATCCTCAAAAATAACACATTCTTCTGAAATTTTAGTTATACTAGTATTTTTTAATACTGATATATTTTTTTTAATCAAAGCATTTTCTAAAAATTCAGCCATGTCTTCATCAAGATTAGGAGTGATTTTACCTTGTTTTTCAACAATTGTAACTTTAACTCCATCATTCATTAAATTTTCAAGCATTTCGAAACCTATAAATCCAGTTCCTACAATAACTGCATATTTTGGTTTTTTCATTTCTATAAAATTTCTAATATTTCTGGCACTTTGTACATTTCTAAGGAAAAATACATTATCTCTATCAACACCTTTTATATTAGGTACAAATGAAGTTGCTCCTGTGGCTATTATTAATTTATCGTATTTATCTGAAAATACTTCTTGTGAATATAAATTTTTTATTGTTATTTCTTTAGTTTTTGAATTTATGTTTAAAACTTCATGACCAGTGAAAATATCTATGTTGTATTTTTTCTTGAAGAAATTAGAATCTCTTGGAGTAAGCTCTCCTATGTCCTCAATTTCCCCTCCAATATAATAAGGAAGTCCGCACCCTGAATATGAAATATCCTTATCTTTTTCATATATAACTATTTCTACACCATCATCATTTCTACGAGCTTTTGCAGCTGCAGATGTACCTGCAGCCACCGCGCCAATAACAATTATTCTCACAATTAATCCTCCCTTTTATTGCTTTTTTAATCTCAAACTCGCTCTTACATATCACATGCTGATTCTAAAATACATTTATCTAAACCATTTTTTTGTATTATTTGCTATCTTAACTAAAGTTAGCATTACCGGAACTTCCACTAATACACCTACAACCGTTGCTAAAGTAGCTCCTGATTGCAATCCAAACAGTGAGATAGCTACTGCTACTGCTAATTCAAAAAAATTACTTGCACCAATCATAGCTGCAGGTGCTGCAATGTTATGATCTAATTTCCATATTTTTGACCAAAAATAAGCTATAAAGAAAATTAAAAATGTTTGAATAATTAATGGAACTGCAATAAGCACAATATGCATAGGGTTATTTAATATTATCTCTCCTTGAAAAGAGAATATAATTATTAAAGTAAGCAATAATCCCATAATAGTAGTATTATCAAATTTCTTCAAAAATACATTTTCAAAATATTCTATTCCCTTCTTCTTTACAATATATCTTCTTGATAGATATCCTCCAACCAGTGGTATTACTACAAACAATACTACAGATAAAAATAAAGTATCATAAGGAACTGCCACATCGCTAACGCCTAATAAAAAAGCAACTATTGGTGTGAACGCAATCAAAAGAATTAAATCATTAACTGCAACTTGAACCAAAGTATAAGCTGGATCCCCTTTTGTAAGATGACTCCAAACAAATACCATGGCAGTACAAGGTGCTGCTCCAAGCAACACTGCGCCAGCTAAATATTCACTTGCTAATTCTGCTGCTATTAATCCTTTAAAAACGAATTTGAAGAAAAATGCCGCTATTAAATACATTGTAAATGGTTTAATCAACCAATTTGTAACACAAGTAATTGTTAACCCTTTAGGTTTTCTTGTTGCCTGCACAATACTAGAAAAATCTATTTTTAACATCATAGGATAAATCATTAACCAAATTAGTATAGCAATTGGAATTGATACATTTGCATATTCAAACCTGCTTAAAGTTTGTGGTATTATAGGCATAAATTTACCAATTAATACTCCAAAAACAATACATAACATAACCCATATTGTTAAATATCGT
>JBGUET010000096.1:0-8152 GCA_041821225.1 Sedimentibacter sp. | reverse complement strand
GGTTGGTTTATCATATACTCTCCTTTTATACATTTTAAATATATATTAATAGTTTTCAATATAACATTTAACATATATTTTTAGCAATGTTAAAATATAACAATAAAAACTTATTGTGGATAATATTTTTAATACTAAAATAGTTTTTGAAAAACGCTAATATACAATTATAATGTAGCTCAAACATGGATATTGGCCTGAAATGTCTATTAAAGTATTGTTTGATGAACCTGTTTCTTCCATTAAATATTGTAGTTATTCTGTTGCGTGTTTCTTTTATATTTTAATACTCATAAAATTCTTAAATAGAAATTTTCAAAAAGTATTTCATAGTTGAAATAAAGTCTGTATATATTCATGTATGCAGACTTCGTTTTGTAAAATATAAATTTCAAAACACTTAGAATCATAAGAATATAAAATTAACTTAATAATTATTGCTTTGTAAAGACTGACAATAATGGTATAATAATTATGGATAGCATTTGCATGTTATTTTGCTACATATCAATATAAATTTTGTACAGAAAGACATGAAGTTTTAACTTGAATGATGTCTGTTTTTGTTCGTATAAACTTGGATAAAATCATAGGCAAAAGTACAAAAAACTTTATAATAGTTATGTGGTGATTAATGGTCAATATACCAAAATAGTCAAATTATTATAATTAAATAATATTTTTAGGAGGCTTTATCAATGAATAAACCAATGTTGTCAAAACACTTTGAATCAAGGACACCTTCAGCTGTTAGACTTGCCCAGATGAAATATGATGAACGTAAAGTTAAACCAGAAGCTGTAATAAACGTGGGTATTGGAAACGTTTCTCTTCCAACAAATCCTGCAATGCAAAAAAGGTTATTTGCTTTGGATGCACCTGAAAGTCCATTTGCAAAGGGAGTTATAAGATATACAGGTACTGCTGGTCTTCCTGAAACTCAAGATGCGTTTAAAAATATTCTTAAGAGTGAAGGTTTTGATACAAGTAAATTGTTTGTACAAGTGACAGATGGTGGATCGTCAGGTATGGAATTGTTGCTAATTGGTGTTTGTGGAGATGCAGGTACTGATGATAAACCACTTATGATGATAGATCCAGCATATACAAATTATCTTTCTTTTGCAGAAAGAGTAGGACGTAAGACTGTTACACTAAAACGTAAATTAGGCGATGATGGAAAATTCAGCCTTCCAGAATTAGATAAAATTGAAGAAGCAATTAAAGAGCACAATCCAGGAGCACTTCTTGTTATACCTTATGACAACCCAACAGGACAGCTTTATGACCGGGAAACACTAACAGGGCTGGCTAAACTATGCGTTAAATATAATATGTGGATGATAAGTGATGAGGCTTATCGTGAATTATATTATGTAGAAGGCACAGAACTTATAAGCATTTGGGGTATTACAGACAAAGATGCACCAGGCATAGAAGGAAGAAGAATAAGTTTAGAGACTGCATCAAAGGTATGGAATGCTTGCGGTTTGAGAATAGGAGCTTTAATAACTGATAGTCCAGAGTTCAACAATCGTTCAGTAGCTGAATACACTGCAAACCTCTGTGCTAATGCAATTGGACAGTATATATTTGGAGCATTGGCACATGAAAGCAAGGAACAAATTGCCGAATGGTGCAAAGGACTTCGCGATTATTATAAAGGTTTAATATTTAATGTATATAACGGCTTGAAGGAACAGGAACCAAATTTGATTGTTTCTAGTCCTGATGCATCTATATACTCAGTTATAGACGTTAGAAATGTTGTAAAACCAGGATTTGATGCAATTGATTTTGTTCTATATTGTGCAGGAACAGGTTCTGTAAAAATTAATGGAGTTGAAACAACTCTTCTAATAGCTCCTTTGAAGGGATTCTATGATATTAAAGAGGGTGAAGTTAATCCTGGAAGCACTCAATTCCGTATTTCATTTGTAGAAAGTCCTGAAAATATGGCAAAAGTTCCAGAACTATTCGTTAAGCTGTTGAGACAGTTTGAGGCTAGCCGTTAATAAATAGGAAATTAGAATAAATTAAATCATGAATTGATTTTTAATATGCATTTTAAAATGGTTATATAATAAAATAGATGGTTCCAAAACTGTATCAGTTATGGGAACCATCTATTTTTGTTAGTTAATTTTTTATTTGAGCATAATGTAAGCTTCTAAAAACTATATTTGTTTAATTCTATTTCATGCTTACAATTTGGACAGTGAACGCTTAGTTTACCTTTATCTGTTGGAACCCTCATTTTTGTACCACACTGTGGGCATTTAACAACACGGTGGTCAACTAAACTTAATATTTTTGCCTGATCTAAGCCTACCACTACATCATCACCAATTACAAACGTAGGAACACCAGTTACTTTTCTTCTAATCATTTCTTTGCGTGCTTCAGGGTCTGCATTTATATCCCTTTCTACATAATGAATGTTATTTTCTGAAAGAAACTCCTTCGCCATTTTGCAGTATGGTCATGTTTTCGACGTAAATAAAGTTACATTTTTCATTTTTTTCATCCTTTCACATAATACTATAATATAATATATATTTATTATACCATCTTCTTTCGTGTTTCAACCATTTTTTTACGGGTTCATTAAATTATAAAACCTGTTAAATCCAAGAATTTTTAGAAGGGCATTAGATGTGTTTACCTAATTATATTTCATAAATGATTAATGTATTATGTGTTTGGGTATAAACTAAACAGACAAAGTTAACGAGGGAAAGCCTAAATAGATTTGGCAAAATTTTAACATGAGAGCAGTACTAATAACTGTTGTTTACAAAATATCGCAAATATATATTGGAAGGTGAATTTAGATGCAAATGTTAATGGTAATTCTTAAAAAAACTGAATTAGTAGAGCAAATAATGCATAATTTAGCAGAGTCTGGGATTAGGGGTGGTACTATTGTAGATGGTACAGGTATGGCAAAGGCCTTAGTAAATATGGAGGACTTGCCTATGTTCGGCATGTTAAGACACTTGTTTCTTGATGAAGAGAAGTTAGTAAGTAAACTATTGATTTTTGTGTTAAAAAATGACCAAGTTGAAATAACTAGAGGAATAATTAAAGAAGTTGTAGGTGATCTTAGCGAACCAAACACCGGAATAATGTTTTCTATTCCAATTACTGATGTTGAAGGGTTTGGTGAATAGATTTGGATAATTTAAATATTTATGTAGGCTTGGCAATCGCTTTAATTTTGGGATTGTTATCAAGTAAAGTTATGGACAAAATTAAATTTCCAAGTGTTACAGGTTATTTAATTGCAGGTTTATTAGCAGGCCCATATTGTTTAAATATTCTCAGTCTTGGAGCCATTGAAAGTATGTCAATCATACCTGATATAGCACTTGGATTTATTGCATTTTCCATAGGCGCAGAATTTAAGGTTTCTTATTTAAAAAAAGTAGGAAAATCTCCAATTGTTATTGCATTTACTGAAGCGGTGGGTGCAGTCTTAGCGGTGGATTTTATTTTGATAATAACTGGCAATGATATTGCCTTTTCTTTGGTGTTAGGCGCTATTGCCGCTGCTACAGCCCCTGCTGCTACATTGATGGTTGTTAGGCAGTATAATGCAAAGGGACCTGTAACAAATACGTTGCTTCCAGTTGTAGCTATTGACGATGCTGTTGCTTTAATGTGTTTTGGATTGTCAGTAGCAATAGCAAAATCATTTACTGCAGCGGGAGCAGGCTCCATGTTAAATACTTTAGTTGCCCCAGTTATAGAAATAATTGGAGCATTGGTTTTTGGGGCAGTACTAGGTATAATTCTAAAATTTATGACAGCGTGGTTCACTGGTCGAGGCAACAGATTAACTATTGCCATTGCAATGATATTTTTGTGTATAGGAGTTTCTAATATTGTTGGTTTTTCTGCCCTGTTGGCTTGTATGGCCATGAGTGTAGTCTATACTAATACATCAGAAGTCAGTGATGAGGTTTTTAAACATGTTGATAGGATAACGCCACCTCTATATTTATTGTTTTTCTTTATATCAGGAGCAGAGCTTGATGTAACAATATTGCCTACAGTTGGGGTAATAGGTATATTGTATATTATATTCCGTGTTGTAGGTAAAGTAGTTGGTGTAGCCCTAGGGGCCCAAGTATCTAAGGCAGAGCCTGTAGTAAAGAAATACTTAGGCTTTACATTGCTACCTCAAGCTGGAGTGGCAATAGGATTAGCAGGTATGGCTCCTTCAATTGTACCGGAGTATGGATATAAAATTCAAGCTATAGTCTTATGTGGAACAATTATTTACGAATTAGTTGGCCCATTGGTTACAAAGCTAGTATTAATTAAAGCTGGAGAAATAAAAATAGATGAATAATTACATTTATTGCTAGAGAATATAGAGTCTTTAATATAATATATAATATTCTTAATAAAGTGTATAAGCATTTTTACTTATACGCTTTGTTAGTATGAAATTATACTCTAGTTCCAATTATTAGAGTGTCTATAAATCTAGGAGTCTTTATTAAAACAAAGTATTTTAAAAAGAATTCTTGAATTTTATAAATTTCCACAGTATAATTTTTAAAAATAACTTATTTAGTTTAGAGTAATATTACCTATCATCGGCATATTATTTGCACATATATTTTTAAAAAACTATTAATAAAAAGGAGTTGCTATGAGTATTATAAACGAATTGGAAATTAGAAGTGATGTAATAAGAAGGACTGCTGAAAAAATGATGACTGCAGCCAGAACAGCACCTAAAGCAAAGGGTATTGACAATCTTGAAATATCCATAGTACAAGGATATACAATTACTTTATTGTCAGAGAAATTAAAAAAATTAGTGGAAGAAGGAAAAGGCCCTGACTATTTTGTTAGAGACGCTGAAAATATTTTAAAATCGGAAGTTATTGTATTAATAGGTACGAAAATTAAACCTTTTGGTATTAAATACTGTGGATTTTGCGGATTTAGTAACTGCGAGGAAAAAAGCAAACATCCAGATATTCCATGTGCGTTAAATACAGGTGATTTAGGAATTGCAATTGGTTCAGCTGTGAGCATAGCCATGGATGAAAGAGTAGATAATAGAATTATGCATTCGGTTGGTATAGCTGCAGTTGATTTGAAATTATTAGGTGAAGAAACGAAAATTATTTATGGTATACCACTTTACATTGGATCAAAAAATGTTTTTTTTGATAGGAATTAACTAGATTATAATAAAATGATATTTTGCTGTAAGAAATTTCAAATAAAAAGTTACTATATTAAGGAGAAAATTAGTGAAATTTATAGAAAACAACTCGCTTGACCCTCACTACAACCTAGCGTTTGAGGAGTATATATTTAAAAATTTAAATTCTAAAGAAGACTTTGTATTACTGTGGAGAAATGGTCCTGCCATAATTGTGGGTAAAAACCAAAATACTGTTGAAGAAATTAATATGGATTTTGTAAAAGAAAACAATATTGAAGTTGTTAGGCGAATAACAGGTGGAGGTGCAGTGTACCATGACAATGGAAACTTGAACTTTTCCTTTATAGTGAAGGCGGACGATAATGAAAAGATAGATTTTAAAACATATAATGTTCCAATAATAAACGCTTTGGAAAAAATTGGCGTTAAATGTGATTTGTCAGGGAGAAATGACCTTGTAATAGATGGAAAAAAGTTTTCAGGTATTGCGCAAAGCATATCTAAAGGAAGAGTGCTAAATCACGGAACACTGTTATTTGATTCTCAACTAGATGTTCTTTCAAAGGCATTGAATGTTAAAAGAGATAAAATAGAGTCTAAGGGAATAAAATCTGTATCAAGCAGAGTTACTAACATAAAAGCTTATGTAAAAGAAGATGTTGATGTACTAGAATTTAAAAATCTTCTTCTTAAAAATATTTTTGATTATTTCAATGAGCCAATTGAAATTTATGAACTAACTGAGGAGGACAGAGAAAATATTCAAAAGATGGTTGATGAAAGATATGGCACTTGGGAGTGGAATTTTGGGAGATCTCCAAATTTCAATTACAAGGGATATAGTAGACTTGCAGGTGGTTGTGTTGAAACATGGCTGCAGGTAGAAAATGGATTGATTGACAACTGCAAAATCTATGGAGATTTCTTTGGTAAAGGTGATATTAAGTTATTGGAAGAAAAGCTTGAAGGGTTAAAATACGATTTTGATGAAGTTGAAAAAATATTGGAAAATTTCCCCATAGAAGATTTTTTAGGGAGAATTACTAAAGAAGAGTTTTTAGATTGCTTGTTTAGCTAAAATCATACTATGAATTAAAATGCTCAAAATTTTTCAGCGTTAAATAATTGCGCAATGTTAAAAATTTGAGCATTTAATTGTGTAAAAATTGAACGCTGAAATTTCTTGTTGTTCTAAAAAAGTTAAAGATTAGCTTGTGCTAAT
The DNA here is from genome assembly GCA_041821225.1 of Sedimentibacter sp. GTDB lineage: Bacteria > Bacillota > Clostridia > Tissierellales > Sedimentibacteraceae > Sedimentibacter. The sequence goes on along the minus strand of JBGUET010000096.1, from coordinate 1,739 downwards.
TATTTTATTTAAAAAAATTTTTTAAAAATTTGGCATAAAAATTGCATGTATATCTACTGCCACATAAAAAAAGTATATTTGCCAAGGTAGGTATCATAATAGGGGATAGAGCAAATTGGAAGGCAGTAATATGGGACAAGGGATAAAATATTATAATGAACAATTTCAAAAATATAGTGATAAAAATCTGTGGTTGGTTGAGTTAGTAAGGCGCCATATAGATGGATTATGTAGTCAATATTGTCATATGAATTTTGTTGTGTCCTTAATGGACAGATATTCTGAAATTATAATAATGGAAAGAAGCAACGATTCAGATAAAGTAGATTTGTTAAAATCAAATATTAAAAATCAAATTCGTTTGAATAAAAAAAATACTGATTTATCAACAATTCCATTGCACTTAGTCAATGGAAAAGGTGATGATAAATCATGCATTGAGCTTATTTCTGAAGGTAATGGTGCGTGCTACAGACATTCTGAACCAATTTATGACAATTCAGAAATTACGTTTTATTTGACTTTGACTGGATTTAAAGATGAAGTGGACAAACATTTGAATTCAGCACTTTCTTTAGTAAGTCAATCCATATGTTCTTTAGTTGAAATGTACAAAGTGATTAAGAAGTTGGAAATCCAGAATGATTTTCGAGGTTTATTGATTGATGCCTCGTCTGATGGTATGCTTTCTGTGGATATGGACGGTATTATTACATTTATTAATCCAGCTGGTATGAGAATACTGAATATTGACAATAATATAATTGGTAAACATATATCTGATGGAGTTGATTTCGAACCAACAATATTACATGTTTTAAAAAACAAAAAAGGATATGTGGATAAAGAATTTAGAATTGAAAGTAAGTGTGGGGCAATACATTTTGTAAAGACAGCAATTCCTTTAAAAGACGAAAATGGGAAAATGGTAGGAGTACTTGACATTTTCCGAAACATTGTTGAAGTGAAATCAATGGTTAACAGGATGACTGGAGCCCAAGCTAAATACTCTATTTTTAATATAATAGGGGAATCACCTGAAATTCAAGAAGTAAAAAAAATAATTAAAGTGGCAGGTTTAAATGATATACCAGTTTTAATACACGGGGAAAGTGGCACTGGTAAAGATATTATAGCACAAGCTATTCACAACTACAGCTCTCGCAGCAATGGACCGTTTGTAACTGTAGATTGCGAGTCGCTGCCTAGAAATTTACTAGAAAGTGAACTTTTTGGATATGAAGAAGGTTCTTTTACAAGCCAAAACACAGGGGGACGTCCTGGCAAAATTGAACTGGCATATGGAGGTACTCTTTTTCTTAACAATGTGGGGTATATTCCTCTGGATGTACAAACTAAATTATCAAATGTTTTTCAGCAAAATAGCGTTGTTAGGATTGGTGGATTCAACGAAATTCCTATTGATGTGAGGGTAATTTGCACATCAAATATTAACTTGAAAGACATGATTACTGACAATAATTTCAGAGAAGACCTATTTAATATAATCAGCCTAATAAACTTAAAAACACCTCCACTCAGAGAAAGAGATGAAGATATTGATTTAATTACAAATCAAACATTAAATCAATACAATTTAATAAATGGAACAAACAAAGAGCTGTCGGCAGAAGCAAGACTTTTACTTCATAATTGGTTTTGGCCAGGAAATGTAAGAGAACTTGAAAATGCAATTGAATATGCATATTGTCTCGCTAAAGATAATATTATATTGCCAG
>JBGUET010000095.1:0-8172 GCA_041821225.1 Sedimentibacter sp. | reverse complement strand
AATCAAAAACTGCTTTGTTAACGGTATATTTCATTTTAGTCTCCTTTGTTTTATATGTCATTTTCATTTGAACTATTGCTCTAATACTTGCAATACATCAACTTATTTAATAGTATTATAATTGTTTGCCAATTTTTTAGCAAATTAATTTCAAAATAATTTGCAATTTTTTTGAAATTCTCAAATAATAAAAATTTTCAAGGATATATTTCATTGTTTTGACAATAATATTATAGGAGGTGTTTATATGAATTTATCAACAAAAGAAAGAATGCTACTAGAAGACCAAAAGAATCAGGAAAAATTATGTATACAAAAGTATTCCAATTATGCTAATTTAGCATCATGTTCCCAGCTGAAAAGTATTTTCCAACAAAATGGCCAAATTGAACAGGAACATTACAATACTATTGACCAACTTCTCAATGGTCAAATGCCAGCAATGAATCAACAAAGCGGAGGCCAACAACAAAGTGGGATGCAGCAAATGAAATCTCAACAGCCACAAACGACTCAACAATCATCTAGTTTTCAACCTAAAGTAAATTCTACAAATTATAACAATTCCGACAAGGATCTTTGCTCAGACATGCTAATGACTGAAAAATATGTATCAAGTGCTTATGATACAGCTATATTTGAATTTAGAGATGCTCAGGTTAGAAATGTATTAAACCATATTCAAAAAGAAGAACAACAGCATGGAGAATCTATATTCAAATATATGGAAAGCAATGGAATGTATCAAGTACAGTAAGAAAGTGGCATATGCCACTTTCTTACTGTACTTTTATTATTATTGATTTTGATTTATCAATCTAATTTCACTTATTTTCAATATGCACTATTAATTCAATGCAATTTAGTAATATTATATGAATATTATTTTAAATATTATACTTTGCTATAAATTTTTTTTATGACTGCAACCGTTGCCATTGCTCCTTTCCATTTATCGTTCAGCATTAGCGAACGATATTCCCAAAAAATTCTTGAATGTTTCAAAATATAGTGCTAAACTATTAACAAAGACAAGTTGTTTGTCTAATAAAACATTATTGTATAGGAGAGTAAAATGGCAGAAAACAAACAAATTTCAAGGAAGGATTTTCTTAAAGGAGTAGGTGTAACTGTTGCCGGCGTAGCTGTTACAGGTTCTCTTACAGGAATTCTAACAGGATGTTCAACACCAGCACCAGCAGCGACAGCAACAGCTGTTGATACATCTCAAGCTCCAGCATGGCCTTTCAAATATGAAAAATTGGACGTTGCTGTAGTACAGGCAAATGCTTACAAAGGCTATAAAGAAAAGGGTGGCTGAGGCGCTGGCGTAGCCGAAGGGTTCTTCGGTACATTATCTGAACAAGTTGGATACCCATTCAACCAATACCCAGCAGAATTATTTTCAAATTATGCAGCCGGTTTCACACAAGCTCAATTATGTGGTACAGTTGGAACAGCAGCAGCATGCATAGGAACAGTATGTGATGCAGATACAGCTAAAAAGGTATTAGGCGAATTAGAAGCTTGGTACAAAGATGCAGCACTACCAATTTATCAACCAGCAAAATTAGATTTACCAACAACTGTAGCAGGTTCATTAACATGTGGAGATTCAGTTGGTAACTTTATGGCAGAATCAGGTTATGCGATGGGTGATGATGAAAGAAAAGAACGTTGTGCTGGAGTTGCAGCTGACGTAACAGGAAAAATGGTTGAAATATTAAACGCAACTTTAGTTTAAAATTATTTAAAATCAACTCTCATTTCTTAATAATGAGACAATATTTAATACGAAATTTACACAATATAAATGTAGGAGGTATATTATGGGTAGAATTGGTGCACCTGAGCTAATATTAATATTAGCTATAGCGCTTATTATATTTGGTCCTGCTAAGCTTCCTGAAATAGGAAAATCAATAGGAGAAGCTTTTGGACAGTTTAAGTCACATGCTAATAAAGTTTCCGAAGACATTTTAGATGATTCTAAAGATGAAAAGAAAAGTTAGTATTGCTTATAAACTAATAATCTATAATTAATGTCTTCTGCATTCTTCATGATGCAAAAAATAAAAAGCACTCGAACAATTTATTTATAAATTGTTCGAGTGCTTTTTATGAATATTTAAATTAAATGCTGATTTTTTTAAAGGCTTCCGGTAGAAATTTAATTAGATCACTAGCCACAAGGGAATATTCTCCCACTTTTGCTGCTCCTATATCTCCGGCCATTCCATGAATAAACACTGCTGCCATCACCGCGTTTGCTACTCCCATTTTTTGTCCAATAAAAGACGCTATTATACCAGTTAATACATCTCCACTACCAGCTGTAGCCATGCCTGGATTTCCCGTTGTGTTTATAAATACATTTTTATTTGGACAACTTATAACTGTTCTCGCGCCTTTTAAAACCAAGTAAACATTGTACTCCTGTGAAAATGTTCTTACTGTATTTATTATATTTTCTCTTAAGTCTTTTACATCTTTATTTATGAGTCTTGCCATTTCACCATAATGGGGAGTTAATACAATGTCTTGCTTGTGATTTTTCAATATATTAAGATTTAAATCATTAATACCTTCAGCGTCAATTACTAAGGGGCACTCAGCTTTTTCAGTAAGACAATTTAATATCTTTCTATAATTAAATAAATTTGCACATCCAGACCCAGATGCAATTACATCAGAAAAATCAATCATTTCTTTATATATCTCTTCAAAATATAGTTTTTCTTCATTAAAAGGATGTGTCATTGCTTCAATAGACATTGATTCCACAACATTATATATAGAATTTGGTATAAAAGCTTTAACAAGTCCCGCGCCACTTCTTAGGGCTGCGTTGAGATTTAACACCGCTGCTCCAGCCATACCTTTAGAACCTGAAAGCATTCCAACTTTTCCATATGTTCCTTTATGAGAATTCCTCTTCCTCTTTGTAATAACTTTTCTAACATCACTAAGTTCAATTAAATATATATTATTCATTTTACATTCTGTTGTATCAATTGTGTCTTCATTTCCTAGAATATATTCATCAATATTGTGAATATCCCTCACCCCTTATTCACCACACTGTACTATACAGTATTTTATTTGGTAATTACATTTTAAATGGAACTCAAAATCAAATCTATATATTTGATTTTGAGTTCCATTATTGCTAGCATGAATATAGAACAAACTTAATTTTTTTTTAAAGTACCATCACAGCAGATATTTTTTATCGCTTATTTGAATAAATTATTCTAGCACTATATATACTGGACAAGGTGAATCAGAAATTACTCTTTGAGTTACTGAGCCAACAAAGAATCTTTTGATTTTAGAGAATCCTCTTCTTCCCATTACAATCAAATCAAAGTTTCCTTCTTGGGCAATTTGCAAAATTTCTTCGTATGGTTGACCCATGACAACTCTTTTAGTACAATTTACATCTGAGCAGTCAATATCCTCAACAATAGCATCTAAGAATTTTTTGCCTGTTTCCTCCATTTTTTCTTCAATTTCTTTATACTCAAATTCCATGTAAATGCCGTATTTAATACTTCCTACTGTATTAGGAACATATACCACATGTACAAATGTAACTTCACTGTTAAACAATTTTGCAAGTTCAATAGCTTTTTCTGCAGCTTTTAGGGAAGCTGTAGACCCATCGATTGGAACAAGTATTTTATTCATATTGATTCCTCCTAATTATTTTTTATTTTATACTTCATTATAATTATACCTTGATTTTTAAATTATAAACATTTTATTGCAAAAAAACACCAGCTCCCCACTCTCCATGAGGTCGGTATTTTTGCGCTAATCATCATTTAATTAGTTGTTTTGACCTTTGTTTTTTCTAAGGTCCAAATTAATGCGACCATCTTTAACTTCAATAATTCTATCTGTTTTTTCAGCAATCCTTTGGTCATGTGTTATTATTACAAAAGTTGTTTTGTATTTTTCATTTATGCTTCTTAATATTTTATACACATTTTTAGTCGAGTCTGAATCAAGATTTCCAGTTGGCTCATCCGCTAAAATAACTTTCGGCTTGTTTATCAAGGCTCTTGCCACGGCTGTTCTTTGCTGTTGACCACCTGACATATCTGTTGCCAAGTTATTTGCAACCTTTGTTAATCCTACCATATTCAAAAGTTCATCAGCCCATTCATCAATTTCTTTTGGTATTTTATAATTTTTTATTTTGTACGGCATAAGTATATTCTCTTTTGCTGTGAATTCTGGAAGAAGATAATGAAACTGAAAAATAAAACCCATTGTTTGATTTCTCAACCTTGCAAGTGAATCCTTATCCAATATATCTGTTCTCATATTCTCTATATATACTTCACCGCTTGTTGGCTTATCTAATGTTCCGATTATGTTAAGCATGGTGCTTTTGCCGCTTCCTGATTCTCCAATTATGGAAACAAAGCTGTTTTCTTCAAATCCCAGGTTTATATCAAACAAAACCTGGGTTTTTATTTTTTCTCCGTACACTTTGTTAATATTTTTCAATTCAATTATGTTAGCCATTTTTTATTACCTCAATCGGATTAAGTTTTGAAGAAATTCTTGCAGGAATAAGTGAAGCAATTACAGCAGAAACTATGGCAAACATTCCTGACAATGCAATGAAGCCATTATTTATATATACTGGTACTACAGGACTTCCATCAGGATTGACTGCAAATTTAGTAAAAGAATACAATAATCCAAACCCAAATATTATTCCTAGGATTGCTCCAATGAATCCAAGCATTAAACCTTGAAAAACAAAAATTAAGCTTGCATCTCTATCTTTAATTCCCATTGCCTTTAGTATTCCCAACTGTTTAGACCTTTGAACCACTGAAATTGCCAAAACGCTTGAAATACCCAGAAGAACTGCAACAAGTACAAACACTTGAATCATATAACTTGAAACACTTTGTCCATTGAGACCACTTAGCAACTGCTGATTCTGGTCTTTCCAATTATCAACTTCAACATCTTTTATGGATAGAGTATATTCTAATTTTTTTGCAATTTCATCTGCCTTAAATACATTTTTCACTTGCATTTCCACGGATGTAACCTTATTGTCAAGTGATAAAATATCCTGTGCTGTTTCAAGATTAGTAACAACCCACGATTCATTAATGGAAGAAACATTCAAATCATACAATCCTGTTACTTTAAGCCTGCTTTGACCACCTGAAGGAGATAACAATATTATTTGGTCATTTATTCTTACTCCAGCTTTTCCTGCAAGCTCACGACCTATTATTGCCTCATCTTTTCTAGTGGGAAGATTTCCTTCATAAAGACTTTCTTTAAGTTTATAAATTTTATCAGCCGCTTCTAAATTAAATCCTCTTATAATAACAGGTGCTGTATCTTTGTCATAATCTATAGTTGCAGACCCATCTACAGCAACTGAAATATTTTTAATATCAGAACTGCTTATTTCGGCTTCATACATTAGCCTTTCCCACTCTTTAATTGTTTTATCTGAATTTGTGGGGTTTATAGTAATTTGAGAAGAACTTCCGATGGTTGTATCCACCAAGCTTATTTGAAGTCCTTGTATTAGTGAACCAATGAATATCTGAACAGCAACGCCTACAGAAATCCCTAAAATAATTAATAAAGTCTGCCCTTTACCTGATTTAAGAAAGCGAAGAGCTATGTTAAATGATAGCCTCATATTAAATCTCCTGTCCTTAAGCTTACAATGTCAGAATATTTTTCAAAATAAATATCCCCGCCAATTTTAGAAATAGATTCTAGATTATTCTTGAAAGCATTACCACCAACTATGATGATAATTTTTCCATTACTAATTGCCCTTATTTTCCCAATCATTTTTTGTGCTTCAAAAAGGAGGTAATAGTCAGTTACGCTTATAGCTACATATTTGGGATTATTGTATGCAATAGCTAAATATGTTTCATCTCTTGGAGTATTAGTGCCAATAAATATTGACTCATATCCATTCAAAGAGAAAAAATCCGAAACCATTCGCAGCCCCACTTCATGGTATTCATTTTCAGGACAAACAAGAACAACTTTAATGCCTAGTGGCTGAACATTATTTTTTTGTTCTATTACAAATGGATATATTGATTCTATAACTGTTCTTATAATTGATGTTTTAACATGTTCCATCCAAATACAACTGTTTTCTTTGTTATTGCAATCCCCTAAAGTGCATAGTACGGGGCGAAGTACTTCCTCATACAATTCTTGAATTGTAATTTTTTTATTCTTAAGATTTTCTATAACAAGCTGCACACATTTATCTTTATTATATTCATCGAAGAAGGAAATGAAAGTTTTTTTAAACTCATCCATTGAATACCTCCTAGTTTAATAGTTTAACTGCTGTTCCATCAATTATATCTGTTTGTGGGTTAATTATTACTTCATCATTTTCTTTAATTCCCGATAATATTACAATATTGTAACCATCCGATAATCCTGTTTCTACATACACTTTTTTAGCTAGGTTATTATCTAAAACGAATAAATATTTTTTATTTTCTTCATCCTGCTTTATACATTCATTTTTCACTTTTATAACATTCTCACCCTTGTCAACTTCTATAACAGCTTCGCCCTCATATCCAGACTTAAGCAAACTGTCTGCTAAAGTTATTTTGATTTTAACCTCTACCTTAGGAGTTTTGCTTCCACTATTTTCATCTGTTTCAGCTGTTTTTCCTAAATATGATACAATGCCATCATAGGAATTGGGAATTCCGTTTATTACCACACTTGCACTCTGACCTTCCTTTATAAAAACAGCATCTTCCTGAGTTGCTTTTGCTATAAATTCATAAGATGAAGTGTCATATATTAAAATTTCACTTCCTGTTGTTGTTTTTCTTGCTTGTTTTAATGGAAATTTAGTAACAATACCATTTATAGAAGAATAAATTTTAGTTTTTTCTATATCATTGTTCAAACTTTCAATATCAAAATCCAATGATTTTATTTGTCTTTCTAAAGAAGCAACACTTTGTTCATTATTATTAATATAATCATTGTAATTGGCTACAGAATCATTATAATTTAAATTTGCTATTTTAAGGTTGCTTTCTATGTCTCTATTTGCTGAAATATTTTTTTCGTATTCTGCTTGACTAATAACATTTTCTTCATAAAGCACTTTGCTTTTTTCTAAATTTTCAACAGATTCATCTGAGTTTTTTTTGATTTTATTATACTCCTCCAGACTTTTAGAAATTTCGTTTTTCAATAAAACTGCTTCAGAATTACCAGAGCCGCCTTTTGCATCAGCCAAATCCGAATTCAGCTGTTCCAAAGATATTTTTGCTTTTTCTAGAGAAATCAAATAGTCAGTTGTATCAAGCTCAGCAAGAAGCTGTCCAGATTTAACTACACTGTTTTCTTCCACATATATTTTTAAAATTTCTAAGTTTGGAGTAACTATTATTTCCTCAAAGTCGCTTGAATATAAAACTCCTGTTAAATCCAAACTTTTAGAAAGGCTTCCCACGCTAGCGTTCATTGTGCTCACTTCAACTGTTATTTTATTGTTACCAAAAAACATAAAATACCCAGCTGTAAGCAATGCTATAATTACAAAAATTAAAATGATAAATTTAGAATTTTTCTTCATACCTTGTCCTCTTTATTATAATAAATTATTATACTTAATTTCGTTTGCTATCATCTCAATATACAAAATAATAAGAATTCAGCAAATATATTTGTTCATATTTAATAGCCATTTTTTTAAGTTTGTTTTTTACTACATTTAATGTTGTTTTATTTTGCTCATAATCATTTGTGATTTTAATGAAACTAGCCTTTTCCTCTTCAGTAGCAATATTTTTAAAATACCCCCAAACATGTTGTGCTGCATTGATTGAATTTCCTATTTGCGTTGGATTTAACATTGCATCTTCTAAAATACTATAAAATTCTACTGCGGGATAATCATTTTTTTCCCTAAACAATTTTCTGATTTTTAAATAATCTGACTGGGATTTTTCTAAAACAGAATACTTGTACTTGCTCCATTCTTCTTCAAGGTTTTTTATCTTCTTATCTTCTGTTACGCAGTTAATACATTTTACTGAAGAAAGATTTTTATCTTTAACTTCCAACATTATATCTAGGTCTTTACCACCTACCATCTCATAAAAGTTCATAAACTCTTTG
>JBGUET010000094.1:0-8184 GCA_041821225.1 Sedimentibacter sp. | reverse complement strand
GCACAGTAACTTGCTTTCCAGCTGATGTAAAAAAAGGGGCAAAAACTCTCGAAGAAGGTACGGAAACTTCAGAACAAGTAGAAGAAGGATTTTTAACTAATATTTTAAAAAAAATTAATGAATCGATGTTTTCAGAGAGTAAGACTGCAGTCGAAAATATTCCTGTAAATAAAAAAACGCCAGAAGAGACAGCTGAAATATTATCGGGAATTTTAGAGATGGATTATGATGAGGTGCTTACAAAAATAACTTCAGACAATTCCTACGTTGTTCTAAAAAAGTGGATTACTGATGAACAGGCCCAACAAATAAGGGATCAAGGACTTAGTGGTATAAATGTTATTGAAGATAATAAACGTGTTTATCCCTATGGCGATTTTGCTCCATACGTAGTTGGATTTACTAATGTGGACCAAAATGGTCTTTATGGTGTTGAAGCAACTTATAATGATTTTTTAACAGGCGTACCTGGAAGGACAGTGGTAAATACTGATGCCTACGGGAGAGAACTTCCATTTGGATACAGTGAATATTATGAATCAAAAGATGGATTGGGAGTTGTTCTTACTATAGACGAAGTAATTCAACATTATGCCGAGTCAAGTGCTGAAAAAGTATTAAATGACTACAGCGCAAAAAGAGCTACCATAGTTGTAATGGACCCTAAAAATGGTGATATACTAGCAATGGCATCAAAACCAGACTATGACCCTAACAATCCTAAGGAACCACTAGATGATACAACTAAAGAAGAATGGGCTAATTTACCAAACGAGGATTTGCAAAAAGCTTGGTTTGATATGTGGAGAAATCCTGCAGTTAATGATATATATGAACCCGGCTCTACCTTTAAACTTATTACTACAGCCGTTGCACTTGAAGAAAATGTGGCAACTTTAGATTCAACATACTTTTGTGATGGATATGTAACTCAAATACCAAATGAAAACATAAAATGTTGGAGATACTACAGACCTCACGGACTACAAACATTGTCTGAAGCAATTCAAAATTCTTGCAATGATGCATTGGCTCAAATTGGCCTTGATATTGGGAAAGAAGCATTCTATAAATATTTAAAAGCATTTGGATTTGAGGAGCAAACTGGCATAATGCTAAACGGGGAAGCCTATGGACTCATTAAAGATCCTAGCGACATGAAAGATGTTGACCTTGTTACCCAAGCATTTGGCCAAGGTGTTGCAATCACTCCTATACAGCTTGTAGGGGCGGTATCTGCAATAGCTAATGGCGGAAATTTAATGGAGCCAAGAATAGTAAAACAACTTATTGATGAAGATGGAAATATTATAAAGAATTTTGATACTGTTGTGAGAAGAAAAGTTATTTCTGATGAAACCTCTCAAATTGTTCTTCAAATAATGAAAGACTGTGCAGAATCAGGAACCAAACAAGCTTATAGAGCGGGATATAGAATAGGAGGAAAATCAGGAACAGCACAAAAGGTTATAAATGGACGTTATGTGGATGGAAAATTCATATCTTCTTTTATTGGTTTGGCTCCTGTTGATAACCCTAAAGCTGTTGTTCTTGTAATGGTTGATGAACCAGACCAGAACATAGGATATTATGGAAGCATAGTTGCTGGCCCAGTTGCAGCGGATTTGCTTGAAAATATTATGAAATACTATGATGTTGAACCTGTTTATACAGAAGAAGAACTAGGAAAGGTTGAAGCACAAATTGTTCAAGTTCCAGATTTGTTAGGTCTTACAATTGCAGAGGCAACCGATATATTGATTAAAGTAGGATTGGAGAGCAATATAACCATGGAAGTTGAAGCAGAAAAAATTGTTAAATCACAATTTCCTAAAGCCGGGGAAAAAGTTGCGAAAAATTCAGTTGTAACCATAATTTTGAACTAGTTGACGGAACGCTATGCGTTTCGTCTTTTTTAAAAAGACTCTGAAAAAATGAGGTTAGGGATGTTCGAATTCTGAAAAATGAGTCTAGGGCATACTTGTATTTGAATTTTAAATATGATAAAATTGCTGGTAATAACATACACTTTATAAAGGGAGCAATATTATGGAAATAAGAAATTTGCTTAAAGAAATAGATTATGAAAATTATATTGGTAATGATAATGAAGAAATAACCGGCATTACAAATGATTCTAGAAAAGCTGAAAAAGGTATTATTTTTGTTGCCATAAAAGGATATACTTCCGATGGCCACAAATTTATTGAAAGTGCTATAAAAAATGGTGCTTCTGCAGTAATGTGTGAATATATACCTGATGAAGTTAAAGAAACAAGCAATTTTATTGTAGTAAAATCCCCAAGAGAATCAATGGCACCTACAGCAAATATTGTTTACGGACGTCCCTCTGAAAAAATCAATATAACAGGAGTAACAGGCACTAACGGAAAGACTAGCACAACATATTTGTTAAATGGAATATATGAATATTTAGGGGAAAAAACAGGTATAATTGGCACTATGGGAGTGTTAATCAATGATGAAAAAACAAAAATTGACAACACTACTCCAGAAGCTGCAGATATACAGCGTTACTTGGCAAAAATGTTAGAGAATAAAATTTCCCACTGCTTTGTGGAAGTATCATCTCATGCACTTGAACTTAACCGAGTTGATAATGTTTCTATTGATGTAGGCATATTTACAAATCTTACAAGAGATCATTTAGATTTCCATAAAACTATGGAAAATTATTATCTAGCGAAGAAAAAATTATTCTACAAAACGAAGACAAATAATATTATTAATGTAGATGACCCTTATGGTAACAGACTTTACAAGGAATTAGTTCAAGATGGAGTAAAAGCTATTTCTATAGGTATAGACAACGAGGCTGATATTAAGGCATCAAACCTTGTAACTGCAATGAGTGGTACAACATTTGATTTAAATGTACTTGGTATTCAAAAGAAAGTTCACGTTAATACTCCAGGAAAATTCAGCGTTCTTAATTCATTAGGAGCCTTGGGTGCTGCTTATGTTCTAGGAGTTCATATTGATGAAATCATAGCTGCACTTGAAACAATAAAAGGAGTTAAAGGGAGATTTGAAATAATTGAAAACAAACTTGATTGTACAATAATACTTGATTTTGCTCACACTCCTGATGGACTTCAAAAGGTTATGGATACTATAAATGAATTTGCCAAGGCAAGAAAAATAGTAATGTTTGGAGCAGGTGGGGAAAGAGATTTGTCAAGACGTGGACCAATGGGAGAAATTTCAGGTAAGTATTGTGATTTAAGCATTTTGACTTCTGATAATCCAAGATTTGAAGACCCATACGACATATGCATGGAAATATCAAAAGGTGTAGAAAAAGTTGGCGGGAAATTCACAATTATTGTGGAACGTGACAAAGCCATATATTACGCTATTGACAATTGTAAGAGCAAAGATGTAATATTATTAGCGGGAAAATCTACAGAGCCTTATCAAGATATGGGTACAGAAAAAATACCATATGATGAAGGAACAATTGCAAAATTGGCAATAAGAGATGTAGAGAAAAAAAGAGGATTGAGGGATTAGCCACAGAGGAGTTTGAGATGCAAGATAGCGGACAGATTATAAGAGTAATAATTGTATCATTTCTAATAGCACTATTTCTAGGGCCAGTTGTAATCCCTGTTTTGAAGCGCTTAAAAGTTGGACAAAGCATAAGAGAGGAAGGGCCTAAGTCTCATTACAGCAAATCGGGAACACCAACAATGGGTGGAATTATAATAGTTTTGGCAGTGTTGATTGCAATTGCAACAAGTGGCTACTATTCCCAAGAAATATGGGCTGTTTTATTCTTTATAATAGCTTTTGGATTCATAGGTTTCTTGGATGATTATATAAAGGTTGTTCTTAAAAGAAACCTAGGCTTGAGAGCTTATCAAAAGATTTTAGGCCAGGTTATTTTTGCAGTGTTGTTAGCTATTTATGGTTCAAAATACAGCGTTTATGGAACTAAACTTTTAATTCCATTTGCCAATGCATTTATTGATTTAGGTGTATTTTATATACCTTTTGTTGTATTTGTGGTTTTGGGAACTGTAAATGCAGTAAATTTAACTGATGGTTTGGATGGTCTAAATACAGGAGTTACGTTAATAGTTATGGCAACTTTCAGCTTAGTTACTAATAGTTTGAAAGAAACAAATGTCATTTACCAAGGTGTATCAATTGTAAGTGCGGCAGTAACTGGAGCTTGCTTGGGATTTTTAAAGCACAATGCCAACCCAGCAAAAGTATTTATGGGTGACACTGGGTCTCTTGCCTTAGGGGGAGCTGTATCGGCAGTAGCTGTTATTTCAAATATGGTTTTGTTAATACCCATAGTAGGTGGAATTTATTTTGCGGAAGCACTTTCTGTAATTATACAGGTTTTACACTATAAGAGAACAAAAAGAAGAATATTTAAAATGGCACCACTCCACCACCACTTTGAAATGTGTGGTTGGAAAGAAACGAAAGTTGTAAGTGTTTTTTGGATTACAACAGTGATATTGGCATTCGTAGGCATTTATTCCTTGTAGTAACATAAAATAATAGTGGGCTTTAGAAAAGAGGTACAATAAATGAAAAACAAAAAAATACTTATCATAGGGCTTGGTGTTTCTGGTATGGCCAGTGTTAAGGCATTACACAAACTAGGTGCGAAAATATATGTTTTTGACGAATCACCTAGAGAGAAATTAGAACAGAAATTAGAAGAACTTAAAACAATAGAAGCTGAATATTATTTTGGCAGGGAAGAAATCTCAAAAATCAACTTTGACCAGTTGGATTTTGCTATAAAAAGTCCAGGTATAAAGTACGAAATGCCCATTGTTGAAAAGTTACTAGAGAGAAATATTAAAGTAATTAGTGATATAGAAGCAGCATTTCAAGTAACTGAAGCATCAATAATTTCTATTTCTGGCACAAATGGCAAAACTACAACAACTACGCTTATAGGTGAAATCTTTAAAGCCAGCAAAAAGCCATACAAACTTACTGGAAATATTGGTTTTGGAATGTTTTATGATGCATTAACATCCCAAAAAGGAGATACGCTTGTGGCAGAAGTGAGCAGCTTTCAGCTAGCTGGAACCTATGAATATAAACCTCATATAAGCGTTTTGACAAACATTACTCCTGACCACATGGATTATCATCACACTTTGGAAAACTATGTTGAAGCTAAGTTCAAAAATGTAATTAATCAAGATGAAAATGATTTTGCAATTTTAAATTATGAAGATGAAACTATTAGAGAATTTTCCCAGAACATAAAAGCAAAAAAAATATTTTTTAGTAGTATTCGTATTTTAAGTGAGGGTATTTTTCAAGAGAATGGAAGAATGCTCTACAAAAAAAACAATGAAGACACATTTATTATAAACGTAAAGGATATATTTATTCCTGGCAAGCATAATTTAGAGAATGCTATGGCTGCAGCGGGTGCCGCATTAGCTTTTGGAATTGAACCTAGCATAGTAGCTGACGTATTAAAGCAGTTTAAAGGTGTAGAACACAGATTAGAATTTTGTGGCGAATATAATGGCGTTAAGTTTTACAATGATTCTAAGGGAACAAATCCCGATGCTTCCATAAAAGCAGTGGAGGGAATAGAAAAGCCAATTGTTTTAATTGCAGGGGGTTATGATAAAAAGTCACTGTATGATGAATTTATAAAAGCGTTTAACAATAAAGTTAAGGCCATGGTACTATTGGGTCAAACTGCAGGGGACATAGAAGAATGTGCCTTGAAATACGGTTTTACTAATACATACAGAGTTAATAATATGGATGAGGCAGTGGAAAAATGTTTTGAATTAAGCGAAAATGGTGATAATGTAGTTCTTTCACCTGCATGTGCGAGCTGGGGAATGTACCCTAACTACGAAGTTAGAGGAAGAGATTTTAAGGAAAGGGTAGCTTATTATGGAGGAATCAGTACACAAAGCGAGTAAAAAAACTGTTGACTGGGTTTTGGTTTTTATAATTGTCGTATTGGTGCTCTTTGGTTTTTTGATGGTTTATAGCTCTAGTTATCCTGACGGCTATTATAAATTTAATGGAGATCCTTTTTATTTTCTTAAAAAACAGGTTATAGCAGCGGTCATTGGGATGGTTGGCATGATTTTTTTTGCAAATGTACCTTATAAAATTTATTCGAAATTAAGTAAGGTTATTTTGATTACATGTGTTGGATTTGCATTTTTGACCATGCTTATGGGAATAGCTTCTAATGGAGCACAAAGATGGATAAATATTGGTGGTATAACATTACAATCTTCAGAAATAATTAAAATAGGTGGCGTTTTATACATGGCTGACTATTTTGACAGAAACCGCAAGAATATGGGTTCTTTTACAAAGGGTTTTATACCATCCTTGTTTTTCATAGGTGTTTTTTGTGCTTTAATTGCAATGCAAGATGATTTAAGTACAGCAATAATACTTGGTGGTTCGCTAATGGTTATGTTTTTTTGTGCAGGGGCTAAAATAAGCCATTTGTTATTGTTAATGCTTATTGCCGTTCTTGGTGTTACTGTAATGGTTGCAATGCAGCCATACAGAATTACAAGAATAATAGTATTTTTTGACCCTTTCAAATATCAACAAAATGAAGGTTGGCAGATAATTCAATCGCTTTTTGCACTTGGCACAGGTGGACTATTTGGAATGGGAATTGGTAAAAGCAGACAAAAGTTTTTTTACCTTCCAGAAGCTTATAACGATTTTATCTTTTCAATAATTGGAGAAGAGTTAGGCTTTATAGGTTGTGTTTTTGTTATTTTGGGATTTGTTGTATTTGCATGGCGTGGATTAAGAATTTCCATGAATACAGAAGACTTTTTTGGAAGTATGACTGCTCTTGGACTTACTACCTTGGTTTTGGTACAATTTATTATACATGTTGCTGTAGCAACTTCATCAATGCCTCCTACAGGTAGGGCTCTTCCTTTCATCAGCGCTGGTGGCTCATCATTGATGTTTTTACTATGTTCCATGGGAATTTTGTTAAACATATCTAAATATTCAAATACATATAGAAACTAAATGGCTTTGCCATTGGCATCGAGCAAATAAATTTGAGATGTGGGACTGCACCTATTTAATAAAAGTTATACAAATTATAAAAGGAATGTGATTATTAAATGAGAGTACTTATAACAGGCGGGGGAACTGGAGGGCATATTAATCCAGCTTTAGCTATTGCACAAAAGGTAAGACTTCAAGATCCATCAAATGAAATATTGTATGTTGGAACAGAAAATGGTATGGAAAGCGAACTTGTCCCTAAAGAAGGTTTTAATTTTAAGTTTGTAACGGCAAAATACCTGAGAAGAAAAATTAGCCTAGAAAATATAAAAACTTTGTTTGCTTCTGCAAAGGGTGTTATGCAAGCTACTAAGATAATAAATGATTTTAAGCCTGATATAGTTGTTGGAACCGGCGGATATGTATGCGGACCAGTTGTCCTAGCAGCATATTTTAAAAAAATACCAACAATGATTCACGAGCAAAATGTTTTTCCTGGTATTACAAACAAATTGCTGTCTAGAGTTGTAGATGTAATAGGCATTAGTTTTATAGAAGCAGAAAAATATTTTCCTGAGCATGCAAGAAATAAAATTGTATTTGTTGGCAATCCTGTGAGAAAGGATATTTTAACAGCGGACAGAATAAAATCAAGATTAAAGTTTAATATTAAATCTGATGAGATATATATATATTCTTTTGGTGGAAGCGGCGGACAAATAAGTTTAAATGAAGCAATCATTGATGTTATAAAAAGATATAATGGCAAAAGCGGAATTAAAATTCTTCATATAACTGGTAAAAAGCTTTATGAAAGTTTTATGGAGCAGCTTAATACTATGAAAATTGAGAATAACATTGAAGTTAGAAATTATATGTATGATGCAGCAACTGCTTTGTCTGCATCAGATATTGTGATTGGTAGTGCAGGAGCTATTACAATAGCTGAAATCACAGCCATTGGTGTACCATCTATTCTTATACCTAAGACATATACAGCAGAAAATCATCAGGTATATAATGCGCGTGCTTTAGAAAAAGAAGGGGCGGCAAAAGTTATACTTGAAAGAGACTTAAATGGAGCAAAACTAATAAGTGCAATAGAGGAAATAATTGAAAATAAAAATATACTAAAAACAATGTCCCTTAATTCTAAGAGGATGG
>JBGUET010000093.1:0-8214 GCA_041821225.1 Sedimentibacter sp. | reverse complement strand
CCCCAGCAGTTTTTACACATTCTTCAATTGCTGGCCCTGGTATTCCATCTCTGTCGCCTATTATAATAACTTTTTTACCTTTTAATAAGCTCAATTTAAATCCTCCTTTTTATATTTTATAATTTTAAAATTGGGGACATTCCTTATACTCCAAAGACTTTCCCTATACTAAAGGTGTGTCACCATACTACTAAATATACTTTTGAATCATAACTTCTATCTTATCTGGAGTAGCATCTTCTTTAATCAATTCCTCTACTTTTTCACCATTTTTATAGATAGCAATTACAGGTAAACCCAATACTTTTTGACCAATAGAAACTCTTCTTGCTTTTGTTGTATTTAGTTTAGTGAATTTTAATTTATCACCGTATTTTTCAGAAAGTTCCATAACATGTGGCATTAAAGCTTCACAAGGTGCGCATCCATCTCCAAAAAAGTCAACAAGTATGTAACCATCACCTTGTAATACTTCTGTTTCAAAATTTGTTTTATCTAATATTATCATAAGTACCTCCTATAAATTTTCTATGTATTTTTCCACCTGAACAGCTGCAATTGCGCCATCAGCTGCTGCTGTGACCACCTGTCTCAGACTCTTAACTCTAATATCTCCTGCTGCATACACCCCATCAATATTAGTTTTCATATTTTCATCAGTTACAATATAACCACGTTCAATATTTAAAATGCCTTCAAATATTTTCGTTTTAGGTTCATAACCAATAAAAACAAAAATACCAAATGTTCCGTCTTCTTCATCAGCAAACAACTCAGTTAATTCCCCTGTTTTTACATTTTCCAAAACCATTGAATTAACAATTCCATCACCTTTAATTTCTTTAACTACACTATCCCAAATAAAATTCATTTTTGGATTATTAAAAGCTTTTTCCCTGATTGATTTTGCTGCTCTCAATTCATTCCTTCTGTGTATAACAGATACTTTTCTTGCAAATTTAGTTAAATACAAAGCTTCTTCAATTGCAGTATCTCCTCCACCAACAACAAAAACTTCAAAGTCTTCAAAGAATGCTCCATCGCATGTAGCACAATAAGAAACCCCTTTACCTGTAAATATTTTTTCCCCTGGACAACCAATAGGTTTTGATGTTGCACCACCAGCAATTATTACAGTTTTTCCTATATACTCGCCCTTCTTTCCAACAAGAACTTTTTCCTTGCCTTCTAGTTTCACTTCAAGTATTTCATCATATACCTTTTCTGCTCCAAAATGTTTAGCTTGATCAGACATTCTATCTACTAAAGTAGGACCAGACTCGCCTTCAAGACATCCAGGATAATTTTCAACTTCTGATGTAAGAACTATTTGTCCTCCATCTTTCTCTTTTTCAATAATCAATGTACTTAATCTTGCCCTTCCAGCATATATACCTGCTGATAATCCAGCTGGACCAGCACCAATTATTATAACATCATAAATTATGCCCATATTACACCTCTTTCCTTTATAACTTAATTGTATCATGACTATATCATATTTAAAATAAATATGATATATAATTGGTGAAAATTGATGTTCAATATTCACCAATTATATTCGCGGCAATTTATCAATCGCCGCGTAATATTTTAATTGCAGTAACACCTTAGAATCAGCCATAACATTTACACTTACTATATAATGATGTTACTCGCTCACCTTAGTACAAAAGCCATACTCCAAATCTGAAATTTGAATGTATCTTTATTTTTCGAATATTGTTTGTTCAGTAATCTCTGTTTCTAAAGCTCTTAAAGCTCTTCCAACCAAGTCTCTTCTTATGTCTTTTTCTTCTTCCATGGTCAATGAAGGATTTCCAAGAGGGTGAGGAATTGCTATAGTAGGAACTATTCTATTTGCTCCAACTGTTAAAGAAATAGGAACTATAGTACACATATGAACTACAGGAATTCCTGCTCTTTCAATTTCTTTTACCATCGTTGCACCGCAACGAGTACAAGTTCCTCAGGTTGATGTAAGTATAACTGCGTCAACTCCATCAGCCTTAAGTTCTTTAGCAAATTTTTCAGCAAATCCTTTTGCACTTTTAACTGCAGTACCATTACCAACAGTTGTATAGAAATATCTATGGAGGCTTCCGATTTTTCCTTGTTTTTCAAATTCTCTCAAAATATCAACAGGTAGTACTCTGTCTGGATCCAAATTTGCATAAACAGGGTCATATCCACCGTGAGCTGTTTGATATGTTTCCTCTGTCAAATCCGAAACACCATCAATATCATATTTGCCATATTTAGAAGCACTTGATGATTCAATGTGATCAGGATTCCCTTTTGGAACAATTCCGCCAGATGTAACTAAAGCAACTTTTGCTTTTGTAATATCTTTAACAGCTGGGTTAGCTTTAACTCTGTCAAAATCAGGCATTGGAAATTCTGTTTCATATTCTTCATCATTTAATTTTTTAATAAGCATCTCAACAGCTCTCTTTGAACCTCTTTCTTTTTCAAAGTAGTTTACTCTAATGCCATTAGGCATGTATCCTTCTTCTGCAGAAGAGCGAATTTTTTCTCCCTTTGCAAGCTTAAGTGCTAAAGGTGCCATTTTTTTAACTGCATCACGCATGCCTGCTGCTGAATTTTTTGTAGAAACAACATATACATTGTTCTTGAACATATCAGCTCCAGGATTTTCTTTGTACATTCCAGTAAGTACTGGAATACCTAATTCATCTTTTACTGCTTTTGCAATAGTACCGCATGCAACGCCATATCTTCCTGCATTAAATGCTGGACCAGCTATAAACAAATCAGGTTTATATTTTTTAACCATTTCTAATACTTTATTTTTGGCTTCCTCAAGATTTTCATTGAAATAAGAGTCACCACAAACTATTGTTGCAACAATTTCCGCTTCATCTTTAAAAGCTTGTTTGAAAGCTAATCCAGGACCTACAATACCTTCCCTTATTTCTGGAGGAATGTGAGCCATTTCTTCTCCGCCTACATTGGCAAAAAATTGATTTATATAATGAACAACTTTTATCATTTCATATCCCCCTTTCTACCTTGCGCTCAATCTATTAAAGCCAATTTCATTTGTTGCCCCAGTAATAACCTGAAGTTCAGCTGTAATACTTCCATCAGCATGTAGACTCCCGTTAAAACCTCCGGCAATTATATCAGCAACTTCAGCATATCCAATTATTTTATCCATATGAGGAAGTTCAATTACTTCGTTAGCATTTGCTCCTGTTACAACTGCATTTGCATGAGCATCTGCATCTGCAAGTGATTGAGATGAACCATCTCTTCCTGCATATTCATCTGTAATAAGAACAGTCTTAATTCCTTTTGCTTCTATTTTCTTGCAATTCATAATCAAGTCTGTATCAGGATTTCCAAAACCTTCTTCTGTTATTATTACACCGTCAAGTCCCAAGAATTCCACAAGTTTAGCGGTCCAATTAGAAGACCTTTCCTTGTCAGCAAGATATACATTTTCGTTAGTTATAATTACACCTACAAAATTCAATGTTTTACCATGTTCTGCAAACAAGTCAGTTACTACAGGATTATTTAAATGATGATATGTAGTGTTCTTATCACAAGCAGAAACACAATTGCCACTTACAATAGCTCCATCAAATATTTCAGTAGGATAAATCATAGTTGTTAAAGATTGCTTTGCATCAACACCATAAACATATGTATCATGCATTAAGCCTTGGCTTTGAAGCATACATACATATCCAACTCTTGGCAATCCAGGGAACAATTTAATACCTTCAGTTATGGAAGGTGTTTCATATGTATGAGTTTCCTCAGGTGTTAAATTCCTTGCAAGCTCTCCAAGATATAAAGCTACTTTGTAACCTGCAAATCTTAATGCCTTCTCATGTTCATGTTGCTTTAAACTGTCAATTGGCTGGCATACTAATACTAAATTATTTAATTTAGAAAATGGTGTATACTCAGCTCCAGTTCCTGTCATATCAATAATGCCTTCCTGAAAACCAACTATTTTACCTGTGGTAACAACGGCAGCACCTTTTAAAACATTTGTTTTGCCTGAACCGACAGTTTCAACTTTGTTTATCATGCCAGGAAAAATTCCTCCAGGTCCTTCAACCTTTACTCTAGGTTCAATAACATCCTTTACAGGCATTATACGAACACTTTCTCCTGGTCTAGCAATTTCAACTTCAGCTGACTTAAAATTCTGATCTTCTAGAATTAACGCTTTTACTGCTTCTTTGTTAACATACAATGTGCCATTTTCTACTTTAGATACATCAGCGAACTGAATATCTTTAATAAAAATGTAGCCTAATTCTAACTTCAAAACGTTCACCTCCATAAAATTTTTACTCGTACTTATTTATTTAATGCGCTTTCAAGCACAGTTAAATCGATTAGTTTAAAATCTTCAATTATACTATCAGATTTAAAAATTAATTTATTCTTATTAAAATTGTCACAGGTCATTATAGAATTTTCTATAATTTGTAATGAATCTAAATTTAGATTTCCTTTGGTATCCGAAATCATAATAGATTTATAGGGAGTTTCATTTGGTTTAACGCTGCTAGACAAAGGGTGAGTCAAAAGTTCATATCCCTCGTGTATCTTGTCCCTAGTTCTGATTAGAACTTCTCTAAAATCTCCATTTATAAACATCATTTTATATGATGTCTTGTATTTTTTATACACCCACTCATTATTTGTTATAATCATTATTTCCCCTTATACTTAACTTATACTTTTTTATATCTTGTTAATATGCTATTCTTTACTCTAATAGCAATTCCATGTATCAAACGATATCCTAAATAATAATAAATTCTTAAAACATAAAAAAAACAGAATGCATAAAAAATCATATGCCTTCTGCTCTGTTTATTAACCTGAGAGTTTCTTCTTTCGAGTTGCCCCTTCGGTGCCATTCGCTTTTCAGAGTTTTGTCAGTCTACGGTCCTTTTGCCTGAGATAATCGTTAATAATATGGCTAATATTTAATAACTTAATCCTTCGGCTCTGTTATTAATATAACAGTCTCTTCCACAAACTTCATTCAACTATTCACTTTATACTATTATATATGAATTTTATTAATATATCAAGTAATATTTATTATTTCTATTTATTTCTTTTCAGATTTTTTCGAAAGAACATCCTGTATTGATTCAGCAATATTTGAAGAATGATCTCCTATTCTTTCGAGATTTCCAATGATATCTAAGAAAATAATTCCTGCACTGGGCTCGCAAATATAGTTATTAAGCCTTTCAATATGATTTTTCCTTAAAATCTTGTACAATTTATCTATTTCATCATCTATTTCTATTACCTTGTTACAATCATCACAATCAATGGTTTGCAATGCGTTTAGTGTCAATCTAAAAACTGACATTGTTTTATCAAACATATCCTTGATTTCTTCTATTGCTTGTTCAGAAAAATTAACTTTGTTCTCAATTTTATACAATGCAAACTCACCTATGTTGTCAGCATGGTCTCCTACACGTTCTATATCATTTATTGCACTCATTAGAACAACTAATTTATCTTTTTCAAGATTTGTCAAAGATGCTTTGTCCAATTTTACCAAATATTCAAGAGTAAGCTTTGTTATTTCATTTACCTTTCTTTCAATTTCAAATACTTTATATGCTAAGTCTTCTTTATTTGATAGAAAAGCATTAACAGAAGTATCAAATTGCTCATAAGCCAAATTACCAAGGTGCAAAACTTCTTTAGTTGTCTGAGTCAGTGCTATTGAAGGTGTTACAAGAAGTCTATCATCAATATATTTCGTTATGTGCTCTGAATCTTCACCATCACTTTTAATAATAAATTCAGAAGCTTTAACCAGCCAACCAGAAAAAGGAAACATAATTACAACATTTAGTATATTGAAGAATATATGGCCTGCCGCTATTTGCTTAGGAACATTTGTAGGAACCAACTTTAAAACCAAAGATTGAACAGGCATTCTTAAAAATATCATAAATAACAATGTACCAGAAACATTAAACAACAAATGTATTATGGCAGCCCTTTTAGCTGTTTTGTTTGCTCCAATGCTTGACAATAGCGCAGTAACACAGGTACCAATATTTTGACCAAATACAATTGGATACGCAAACTCAAATGATATGACCCCAGTAGCAGCTACTGCAATTAAAATACCTGTTGTTGCGCTACTGCTTTGAAGAATTGCAGTCATTACAAACCCTACAAATATTCCAAGAAGTGGATTTTTAAAATTGGTCATAAGTCCTATAAACTCAGGATTTGTCTCTAAAGGACCCATTGCTTCTTTCATAATGTTCATACCAATAAATAAAATACCAAATCCAATTATTACTTCTGCCATACTTTTTACTTTTTTCTTCTTCGATGCTAAAAATATAAAAACACCAACACCTACAGAAAAAGTAGCAAGCTTTGTTATGTTTAACGAAACTAAAAATGCTGTTATTGTAGTTCCTATATTAGCTCCCATAATAATACCAACAGCTTGATTCAAATTCATCAATCCTGCATTTACAAATCCTACTACCATAACAGTTGTAGCACTACTACTTTGTATTACCCCAGTAACTAGCGCACCTACTAAGACACCCATGAGTTTGTTTTTTGTCAGTGCTGCCAAAATGTCTTTCATTTTGCTTCCTGCAGCTTTTTGTAAGCCATCACCCATATAACTCATGCCAAATAAAAACAGTCCTAATCCACCTATTAGGCTAATTGCTACATCCATAAATCCTCCTATACCATGTTTGGAAAGCCAAATTGTCTCAAGGCTTCGAACATTACAATATTAACCGAATTAGCAAGATTTAACGACCTTGCATTTACATTATCTATCATTGGAATTTTAATTCTATTATTTAAGAATTTTTGATGAATATAGTCAGGAAGCCCTGCAGTTTCTTTTCCAAAAATAATATAACAATCGTCAGTGTATTTTACATCTGTGTAAAATCGGCTTTCCTTAGTTGTTGAAATAAAAACTTCTTTGTCTTTCACATTAACTTCAAACTCCTCAAAATTTTCATAGTAGGTTATGTTTACCAAATTCCAGTAATCAAGCCCTGCTCTTTTTAAGTACTTATCTTTTACTGAAAATCCTAAAGGTTTAATCAAATGCAACTTAGAACCTGTTGTTGCGCATGTTCTGGCAATATTTCCAGTATTCTGCGGTATTTCAGGTTCAAATAAAACTACGTTTAACGACATTGTTCTCTCCCACTATCCTAAAATATTATTAGCCTAGTAATTATATCATTGTTTGTACATATAATAAAGACATTATTTGTTTCCATATATTTCTAATAACTCTATCTGTTCTCTCTTATTTTCTGCTTAGAAAAATTGCAAATTTTATTTACTGTACATTGGTCACATTTGGGATTTTGAGCGGCGCATGTTTCCCGGCCATGAGTTATTAAAAGATGATGCATTAGGTGCCATTTATATTTTGGTAGCTTCTTCATCATATCATCAGAGACTTTGTCTGGAGTGGACCCATTAGAAAGACCAATTCTCCTCGTTATTCGAAAAACATGGGTATCCACTGGAAATGCTGGAATATGAAATGCTTCAACCAATACAACCGAGGCAGTTTTTCTCCCTACACCTGAAAGTGTCATTAATTCTTCCATATTTTTCGGTACCTTTCCATGAAATTTTTCATTTAACTCTCTACACATATTATATATATTTTTCGCTTTATTTTTATACAAGCCTATTTTTTTAACTTTATATTCTAACTCATTTTGAGATAAAGTCATAAAGCTATCTAAGTCTGGATATTGCTTGTACATTTCCTCAGTTACTTTATTTACACTTTTATCTGTAGCTTGAGCGCTTAGTATGGTTGAAACTAACAATTGGAAAGGAGTTTCATAAATAAGCCCACATTTAGCATTAGGATAAGCCTCTAATAAAAGTTCATATACTTTTGATGCTTTTGTCATTAAAAAATCTCCTTGTGATAATTTATTATTTCTACAATGCTTTTCAAGGCTTGCCTTTTTCCCTTTAATGAATTCGACTCATAAATCAACATTTTTACTTTATAGGTTCCTATTACCATAATTCTCCCTCCAGCAATTTAATATATTCCATTTTAATTGTATCATTTTCATATTTTAAATTGCTATTCAAAATATCCGAAGCCTTTTTTCTATTAAGCTTCATCAACGACCATGATGAATATATCTTTATCATTTCAGAAGGATT
>JBGUET010000092.1:0-8321 GCA_041821225.1 Sedimentibacter sp. | reverse complement strand
ATTAGGGTTGCTAACTCACTTACTCAGCAAGAACTAGCTGACAGATGCGAGTTAACAAAAGGATACATTTCACAACTTGAAAGAGATTTGACTTCCCCTTCTATAGCAACTCTTACAGATATATTAGAATGTCTTGGAACGGATTTGGCAGGCTTTTTTAATGAAGCAGTAAACAGTAAAATAGTTTTCAAAGAGGAAGATGTTTTTATAAAGGAATCAGATGACAATTACATAATAAACTGGATTATTCCTAATGCACAAAAAAACAAGATGGAACCAATTCTAGTAGAACTTAAAAGCTATGGGAAGACAAAATTAGATGAACCCCACGAAGGTGAAGAATTCGGCTATGTCTTGTCGGGAGCTATAATTCTTAACTACGGTAGCCAGACTTATAAAATAAAAAAAGGTGAATCGTTTTATTTTAAAACTAATAAAAACCATTATATAGAAAATATGGGTAAGAACTCTGCACAGTTAATATGGGTCTGTGCCCCACCAAATTTCTAACAGGAGAAAAAAATGGACAACGCAATTATCCAATTGAATAATATAACCAAAAAGTTTGACGGAGAAAAAGTTCTTGATGATATTACTTTATCCGTTCAAAAAAATGAATTTGTTACATTGTTAGGGCCTAGTGGCTGTGGTAAAACTACAACTCTAAGAATTTTAGGGGGTTTTGAAAAACAAGACGAAGGGGATGTTTACTTTGATGGGCATTTAATAAACGATGTGCCTCCTTTCAAAAGACAGCTTAACACAGTTTTTCAAAAATACTCTTTATTTCCTCACATGAATGTATTCGAAAATATAGCATTTGGACTTAGAATTAAAAAAACAGATGAACGTCTTATAATAAATAAAGTTGAAAAAATGCTTGAATTATTTAATCTTAAAAATTATGGTAAAAGACGAATAGATCAGTTAAGCGGCGGTCAGCAACAGCGTATTGCAATTGCAAGAGCCTTAATAAACGAACCCAAAGTACTCTTGCTTGATGAGCCATTAGGAGCACTTGACTTGAAATTAAGAAAAGAAATGCAACAAGAGCTTAAAGCAATGCAAAGGCAAATAGGAATCACATTTATATATGTTACTCATGATCAAGAAGAAGCCCTTACCATGTCCGATACCATTGTAGTAATGAATGACGGAATAATTCAGCAGATGGGGTCCCCAATTGATATTTACAATGAGCCTGAAAATGCCTTTGTTGCTGATTTCATTGGAGAGAGCAACATTCTAAATGGTGTTATGCGAGATGATTTTTTAGTAGAATTTCTAGGCAATAAATTTGAATGCCTAGATTACGGATTTGGAAAGGGCGAAGAAGTAGATGTTGTTATACGCCCAGAGGACTTGGATTTAACATTGCCTGGGGAAGGAAGGCTTGATGGAATAGTAAAATCAGTTACATTTAAGGGTGTCCACTATGAAATGCAAATTGTGGCAAATGAATATGAATTTTTAGTCCATTCAACCGACCGGGCAGAAATTGGTTCAACTGTAGGTCTTACTCTGACTCCTGACGATATTCATATTATGGAAAAGGGGGAATAGCATTGAAAAACAGAACTAGATATTTTGCATATCCTTACTTGGTATGGATGATTATATTTATTGTTTTTCCTTCCATTCTTGTACTATTGTATAGCGTAACAACAAAAGAATCTAATGGACTTACAACTATAAACTTTACATTGAAAAATTTTGTTGATTTTTTTGACCCAATATACTTGAACATATTGTGGGATTCCATATTTCTAGCGGCCATTTCAACAGTTATATGTTTATTGCTAGGTTATCCTGCTGCATATATCATATCAAATGCAAATATGTCAAGAAGAAACATTTTGCTTTTTCTTTGTATTTTGCCTATGTGGATGAATATGCTCTTAAGAACTTATGCCTGGATGACAATACTTGGGAACAATGGCATACTTAATAATTTATTTGATTTTTTAGGACTTCCCCAATTGAATATGCTTTACACCAGGGGAGCTACAGTAATGGGTATGGTATATAATTTTCTGCCCTTCATGATACTTCCTATTTATACAGCATTAAGCAAAATGAATGTTGGTATATTAGAGGCAGCGGATGATTTAGGAGCAAATAGATATGCTAAATTCAGAAAAATAATACTTCCACTTAGTATGCCTGGAGTAATCTCTGGAATCATAATGGTTTTTATGCCTGCTGTAAGCACATTTATAATACCACAGCTCTTAGGTGGAAACAAAAGCATGATGATAGGAAATTTAATAGAAAAATTGTTCATTCTTAACGGTGACTGGAATTTTGGATCAGCCATATCAATAATCATGATGATAATTATTTTGATTTCAATGTCAATTATGAATAAATTTGAAGTGGACAAAGAAGGAGGAGCTAGGTTGTGGTAAGAAAATATTTATCAAAAGTATATATGGGAATAATTTTTTTATTTCTATATGCCCCAATAGTAGTTCTTGCTGTTTTTTCTTTTAATGAATCTAAATCAAGAGGCAATTGGACTGGATTCTCCTTAAAATGGTATATAGAACTTTTTCATGATGGTGATATTCGTTCAGCATTTTATTACACAATTTCCATTGCCTTAGTTTCTGCTATAATTGCAACAATTTTAGGAACAATTGCAGCTATTGGAATAAATAGTATGAAGGGACGAACAAAAACTGTAGCGCTAAATGTAAATTATCTTCCAGTTGTGAATCCTGATATAGTGACAGGTATTTCCCTCATGATATTGTTCATATCATTTGGCATTGGATTTGGATTTAAAACAATGCTCATGGCCCATATAGTATTCAGCACTCCATATGTAATATTGTCAATACTTCCAAAATTAAAGCAGCTAGATGCAAATATGACGGAGGCAGCAATGGATTTAGGAGCAACTCCCATGTATGCGCTTAGAAAAGTAATAATACCTGAAATTAAACCTGGTATTATAACTGGATTTTTAATGGCATTCACCCTATCAATTGATGATTTCATCATTAGCTATTTTACAAAAGGTGAAGGTGTAACAAATCTTTCCATAGTGATTTATTCCATGGCAAGAAGAGGGGTGCGACCTACAATAAATGCATTATCAACAATAATGCTGGTATTTGTGTTATTGTTAATGATAATAATAAACAAAAGATCAAATGAAATTGAAAAAAATAAAACAAAAAGAAAAGAGGTATTTAAACAGTGAAAAGAAAACTAATTTTAATTGTAGCTATTTTCATCTTGGTATTAGTTATTCCTACAGGATGCTCTTCTGAGGAAAAAGAAACATTAAATGTATTAAACTATGATATTTACATGGATAAAGATTTAATAACAGAATTTGAAGAAGCAAATAATGTAACAGTTAAATATGACACATATTCAACTCCTGAAGAAATGTATATTAAGGCAAAAGCTGGTGCATCAAATTACGACTTAATCATTTCAAGTGACTATATGATTGAAAGAATGATAAGTGAAGGAATGGTAAGTAAATTAAATTTTGATAATATTCCTAATTACGAATATATAGGAGATGATTTCAAAAATCAGCCTTATGATTTAAACAACGAATATGCAGTTCCATACTTTTGGGGTACACTTGGCATTTTATACAATAAAAACACCGTGGATGCCTCTTCGGACAGCTGGGCAATGTTATGGGATGAAAAATACAGTCAGCGAATTATAATGATGGATTCTCAAAGAGATACTTTTGCTGCTGCTCTAAAACTTTTAGGATACTCATTAAATACAGTTGATGAGAAGGAACTTGATGAAGCAAAGGAACTCTTGCTTAAGCAAAAGCCATTTGTTATGGCATACATAACAGATGGTGCTCCTGACATAATGATTAATGAAGAGGCCGATATGGCTTTGGTATGGTCAGGTGAAGCAGTGTCTGCTATGTCGGAAAATGAAAATTTGGATTTTGTAATTCCAAAAGAAGGAAGTAATATATGGATTGACGCTATGTTTATTCCTTCAACAACAAAGAATCAGCCCTTAGCGGAAAAGTTTATTAATTTTCTATGTTCAAAACAAGCAACTTTGAAAAACATTGATGAAGTGTGGTATTCAACAGTCCATACTCAAGCAATAGAAGAAGTTGATGAGGAGCTTCTCAACAACAGTGCTTTCAACATTCCTAAAGAAGATGTTGATAAAATGGAAATGTTCAGAGATCCTAAGGATTTTATTGAATTATACACATCTAGATGGACAGAAATAATGGCAAAATAGCAACAAAAAAGTAGTAGCCTTTAAAAATAGATATAGGATAATTAGTTTACTAAGCTAAAATTCTATATCTATTTTATTTTACACATTTTATTTCTCAAGTTAGATTGTTGTCGAATTATGCGAAATTTAGTGACATAATAATGGAAATATGGTATAATTAAACAAAAGGAGGGTTAATCTTGAAAGAAAAAACAGAAAAAATAATTGCTATGATAGAGAAGAACGAAAACTTCGCTAATGAATTTAAATCTGATCCTGTAAAAGCAGTCAAATCAATTTTGGGAGCTGATTTACCCGACGACTTAATTAATAACGTCATCTCTGGTGTAAAGGCAAAAATAGGAACAGATAAAGCACAAGGCGTCATGGAAAATATAAAAAAATTGTTCTAACTAATAAAACTAAGGAGGATTTCTATAATGGCTAGCAAATTCGTAATCAAAGAAACTA
Source organism: Sedimentibacter sp. (assembly GCA_041821225.1). GTDB lineage: Bacteria > Bacillota > Clostridia > Tissierellales > Sedimentibacteraceae > Sedimentibacter. The sequence goes on along the minus strand of JBGUET010000092.1, from coordinate 3,626 downwards.
AGACTGGAATTAAGTTTGATTTAAAGGCAAGCAATGGTCAAGTAATAGCTACAAGTGAAGTTTATTCATCTATTTCAGCATGCAAAAAAGGTATTGAAAGTGTTAAAACAAATGCACTAGTTGCAGAAACTGAAGACCAAACAATTGAAGAATATGAAGTTAAGAAAAATCCTAAATTTGAAATGTATACAGACAAAAGTGAAAATACACGTTTTAGACTTAAGGCAAGAAATGGTCAAATAATAGCTACAAGTGAAGAATATAAATCAAAGGCTAGTTGTATAAATGGCATTGAATCAGTAGTAAAAAATGCACCTGAAGCAGTTGTAGTTGAAGAGAAATAATAATGTTTGGTTGAATATGTTAAAATTATTCATTTTTGAATATAGTTTATAATAGCCTTATATGAGTACTCATATAAGGCTATTTATATAATTCACGGATTTTTACAATTTTATCCGTGTTGTTATTTCTATAATTTATAATTATTATTCATTACTTGCCTGTGCTTCCTTCATACTTAACAAATGAACTGTTGAAGAAACAGTTATTATAATCAAAGCTGTCAAAACTAAGAATGACATATGTATTCCTCCCCTCAATATATTTTATATTCGATGTATTCTATAATGATATTCTACAACATATTTCTTATACTTTTCTTAAGTAACTTTCACCAAATCTATGCTGTAATTTGGCGAAAGCCACTTTTACTGTACTACAATTAGAATTCTAAAATACCCATTTTATAGTAGGTCGCAATATTTACAGCCCTTGCACACTTCCACTTTCCCATCAAATATTTTTTTTATTATATCTAGTGTGTTTTGTGCTTCTTTATTATTTTTATCAATTTTAGCTTCATGGATAATTATTTTTCTAGGAGATACGCTCAATAATATGTTAATTATAGTTTCATCATATTCACTTATTTTATTGCCTAGCTCACTGGAAAATTCTACATTTGAAATATATGTCAATTTTTTCATATTCTTGTCATATACCTGAAGTTTATTATTTTTATACATTATATTGACCAACTCATTTTCTTTTTCATCTTTATCAGAAATAAGTTTAATGATACTTATAAAATCCATATATTCTTTTTTCATAAGATAACTGTCAATACACTTTTCTACAACCTGTGAAGAGTAAAGTTTTATAAATTTTAATCTAAAGTTAATAAATCCATTTAAATTTATTGAATTAGACTTATCTAATAGTTCTTTAAATTTATTTTTAATAATAAGCTGTATTTTAATGTCATTATCAACTTCATCCTCAATATCCTTTATAATAAATCCAACCTCATCTTCATCAAAATAAAAGTAATTTTCTTTTAAATTGCTCATGCTTTCTAGTTTTGTATACTCTACTAAAAGCTTTGTTACCTTTCCTATAATTTTTTCTATATACTTTCTTTTGTTTATTTTATCATCTGTAAAATATCTTATTTTGATATTTCCTTCATCTGTGGAAGATAATTCTATATTAATATCACTTTCATCCATATTTGTGATGATTTTAATATTATTAAACACTTCATGATTCTCATTTTCGTTTAACTCTAATGATAAAAGCTCCACCTAGTCACTCCTCTCTGCAAGGGAGGTTATATTATTGGTATCATAGATCCCAAATCCATTATTTGTTCTTTTGAAGCTTCTTCATAAATATATCCTGCCGCCTGAATAAAATTTTTCAAAGGGTTTAAAATATTTTCATCACATATTTTACCTGTAACTAAAAATATATTTTTATTTATTAAACCCCCACAGCCCCCTATAAATCCATGATTATATCCTTTTAAATAGACAACTTCAGGATTTATATACATACAGTCTATATTGTATGATTTGAGTTTTTCATGTATCAATAAATCTGATGTCAATGCTTTGTTTTCACTAACTGCTGCTGTGGAACATTTTGTATATCCTTGATTTACATGAATAAATTCAATGCCTGCTTCTTCCAAATAATACTTTAAAACCTGGTCTGTATGCTGCAGGTTGTGTACAGCATATCTCCCTATTCTTGCTACATTATATGCTACATCCTCGGGATAGTTTCTACATAGAGTTTTTCCACCTTTAATAACTTTTATTCCTTTACCTTCTAAAACATTTTTATAATAATCATACACATTTGGCGCAACAATAAAAGTTTCATAGTCAACTGGAAAAACAACCATGTCAGGATGTCCATTAACAGGCTCTTGCAATTCATTGCATTTTATGGTTTTTAAAGGCTCAATGCCTATTTTTTTAAAATAACTAATAATTTCATCATTCGCCCTGTAGTCAATTAGCACAAAGCGTGGCTTTTTATATGTTATATATGGGTTCATTGTATTACTCCTATCTGTTACTCCATTTTAACGCAAAAAAATGATATAAAATTTCATTTATTATATCATTTTTTTTATTATTTTGGTAAAATATAAATACATTATTATAGGAGGTTCAAATGGAAAAATTAAATTATTCCATACAATTTCGTTTAGCAAAAGAAGATGTGTTCTTTGGCCCAGGGGCTTTATCACTGCTTAAACTCATACAAGAATACGAATCTTTAAATGCTGCATGCAAAAAAATGGATTTGTCATATTCTAAGGCCTGTAGAATAATTAAAGGTTCAGAAAAAGCCCTGGGTTTTAAGCTATTAGACAGAAAAATCGGTGGTTCTGGTGGAGGAGGTTCTAAATTGACTCCAGAATGCTTGGAATTTTTGGAAATGTACACCTCCTTTTACAAAGACCTTACTACTGAAGCTTCTGAACTTTTTGTTAAGTATTTCAACAAATATATTTAAGAAATAGATTGTTTTACATCCGCCATAATTAAAATTAAGATTTAGGTCTTTGAGTATAATAAGGCACTTGAAATAAAATCAAATAAACTAGCAAGCAAATTTTCATTACTCCAACAGAAGAATCGAATCATCAGGAATTTTTAAATAAAGATTTTCTTTGTTTTTTCTATTATGCCATTCATCTTTCTTGACTTTAAACAGCATTTCAAAATTATCATTTGATTTCTTAGTATTAATATTTTCAAATGTTATAGCGTACTCAAACACTTCTTCGACTATTTTGTTTATTTTGCAGACTATTGTATTTTTACAATCCACATCGTCAGTCATTTGAAAGCTGTGTGCTCTAATTCCAATATAATTAATGTTCTCAGATACTATTTTCCCCGTTTCCAAAACGAAATCCCAATCAACCACAACTACTTTAGTGGAAGATAAAATTTTGCATCTTGAAATATTTTTGCAACCAGTAAGCCTTGCAGCAGACAAAAGTCTTGGTTGTGCAAACAATTCTTTTGTTTTACCTGAAAGTACTGTATTTCCATGATCGATTACGGCAATGTTATCACAAAATTTGTATACCTCATCTCTGCTGTGAGTTACCATTAATACATCCCCTTTATATCGCTGTAATATTTCTAGAATTTCAGTTTGAAGTTTTTCTTTCAAATGAGTATCTAGTGCAGCAAAAGGTTCATCTAGTAGTAATACATCAGGTTCATATGCAAAAATACGGGCCAATGCAACTCTTTGCTGCTGTCCCCCTGATAACTGTGAAGGATATTTATATTCCATTCCTTCTAAATGAAATGATT
>JBGUET010000091.1:0-8350 GCA_041821225.1 Sedimentibacter sp. | reverse complement strand
CCCTGTTCCATCATCCATTCTCTCTCTTCAGGCTTATCATTTTTAATCTCTTTTAAAACTCTGTCCCTAACAGGGTAACTTAATTCAAGCCATTTATTTGTATGAGGCAAATCATGTAAAAAATCTAAAGATTTAAGACAAGCTGAACATCCACCACAATTTGAATGTCCACACACTATTATGTTTTCAACCTGTAAATATAGAACGGCGTATTCAATTGCAGATGTAGTTGCAACATATTCACCAGTTTTCCTATATGGGGGAACTATGTTTGCAATATTGCGAACAATAAATAATTCTCCAGGAAGAGTTCCTGTAATCATGTTTGGGTCAATTCTAGAATCAGAACATGAAATAAACAAAGTATGAGGCTTTTGACTTTCTTTTAATTTCTTAAAAAGTTCTTTGTGAGCTTGAAAATCTCCCTCACGAAACTTTACTATACCATCTAAAAGCTTTTGCATTATTCCTCCACTATTAGCAAATCATAATTTCTCTGTTGTTTATATCCAAGACGTGAGTTTTTATAGTGCTACCAAGATTATTAACAACCAAATCTCCTAATTCTTTAAGCGCAGAGTTGAAATCTTCAGTTCTTTTTTCATCAACAGATTCTATACAGAGAAACGCATTTGTGGTTTCCTCAGTTAGCATTGTTCTCATTGCCTCTCGCCAGTTCCAACATCTGCATATTGCTCCTTCGTCATCCTTATATATAATTTCACCTTCATATGGCGAAGCATTTTCTGTATCACCTAAGGGAATAAATTGTTCATTTCCAATTGCTTTTGTAAGAAGAATATTTCCTGCAAATTTATCTATATCCTCTCCCCCACATGGAAGCCCATAGCTTAAGGAAATAGAATTGTATATATCCACAAGAGGATTAATTGTACCTATGTGATTGCCGTTCTTAACTCTTTTTAGCAAGGCTTCAATAGAAGCTCTCGCTCCTTTTTTTGTCTTAAACTTTTGAAAAGCATCTCTCCAAACAGAAATAACAAAATTGCTGCTGAATTCTTCCTCTTGAAAAAACTTCTGTGCTTCTATTTCAGTTTTTTTTATTAACTCTTCATAATATGGTGTATTTTTTAAAGAATTATCAATTCCTTCGCAAATAATAACTCCTATTTTAGCATCAGGAAACAATGACCAAAAATCATTTTCAATTATAAATTTTTTCATAAAATCCTCCAATTGATTTTAAATGTTACTGTTAATTTAAATTTTAAACTTTAGATGCATTTTATTCTGGTATAATCATAACAATGCATTTTGCGTATTTTACCACATGGGTTGTAACTGAACCAATCATTTGAGTCCAACCTTTTCTTGTTGATTTTGTCATAACAATTATTTCAATATTCTCCCCTTGGGCAAATTTTAAAATTTCCTCTCCCGCATATCCTGTTCTTATGTACTTATTTACATCATATCCTTCTAATTTCTTTGAAACCTCATCTAAAAAAGGCATGGATTCCTGTTTTACATGTTCGTAATCAGCCTGGGACCTAATCCCTTCAAAATCTTCCTGAACCAAAATAATTGAAATATGTACTTGATCAGGATTATAAAGAGTTTTAACTAAATCTATTGACTTAATACTTCTTTTGCTACCATCAATGGGCAATAAAATCTTTTTCATATACAATCCTCCTCTATTATTTTATTATGCTAAAATTTTCGGTGTATGATTTAATAATTTTTTATAGGTAATATCTATTCCCAAAGCACCTAATGGTGCAGTAATTAAAATAGCTATAACAGCTACTGTAAGAACTATTTGTCCACAACCTAATCCCATTGCTAATGGTACGGAGCCAATAGCTGCCTGTACTGTAGCCTTAGGTGTGTAGGCAATCATACAGAAAATACGTTCTTTAAAAGAAAGATCTGTTTTAATCATACAGAAGTATACTCCCAACATTCTAAATAACAAAACACCAATTAGTAATATAACTACACTTAATCCGGCTTTAGCGGCATAATTTATATCAACCGCCGCACCTACAAGAACAAATAGAATTAATTCAGCAGCAACCCACAATTTCGAAAATTTCGATGACATTCTATCTGCCAACTCTTTGTTATTCTTTTGAATTATAATACCCATGCTCATAACTGCTAGCAAACCTGAAAACGGAACTGAAGTTTTAAACTGATGTTCTATGGCAACTAATAAAAATGAAATACTTAAAACTATTATAACCTTATTAGAATCTCTCATATGAATTTTCTTGAAGAATGATAGAAGCAATAATCCTATAATAATACCTCCCAAAAGACCTAAGACAATGGATAATGGAATTTGAAAAAAACTAGAAGCTGAAATTTTTTCTCCCTGAGCTAAACCAATAAATGAAGTAAACATAACTATAACAAAAACATCATCAACAGACGATCCAGCCAAAATCATTTGGGGTATACTTTTATTTGTTCCGTAGCCATTCTCCATTAAATTTAACATTTTAGGTACAACTACCGCAGGAGAAACTGCCCCAACAACAGCACCCATTATTGCCGCATCAATTAAAGAAACACCTAATAATTTTGGTGCCAAAATTATCATGCTTAAAATTTCAAAGCAAGCTGGAATAAAACACATTAAAATGGCAGGTCTCCCAACTTTAATTAAATCCTTTATATCCAATGATAATCCAGCTCTTGCAAGAATAATTATTAACGCTAATTGCCGTAAATCTGAAGATATATTTAAAATAGATTCATCTAATAAATTTAAAACATGTGGGCCAAGTATTACACCTGTTATAAGCATGCCTAGTAAACTAGGTAACTTTAGTTTTTTAAAAATCGAGCCCATTCCCATACCAATTAAGAAAATTAATGCTAGGCTTGTTAGCATAATCCAACCTCCTGATTAACAATGTAAATCTATTGTGCATAATTTCTTGGAATCATTTGATTATGCTTTTAAGATTAAAAAAACTGGTGATTCTGCGACTTAGGCAGAAGTCATCAGCTAAATAGTAACATTCTCTTATTGTATTATAGTAAATCTAAAACTATATGTCAATTATAATAGAAATTTCCATAAAGATTCATAAGATTTACCTATTTTTCTATATTTACATGGGCAATTTATTTTATCTGAATTTACATCTTAATTATTGACATGGGTTATTTGCATGATATAATGAATTTTAAATTTGCTTTTATAATGTTATAAAAATAAGTTTAATACTATTTCAATGGAGGACAATTATATGAAAATTGCATTACCATCTCGTCAAGATAAAATTGATGACCATTTTGGTCACTGTGAATATTATACTATTTTTACAGTTAACGACAATAAAGAAATAATTTCTCAAGAAACACTTGCTTCACCATCAGGCTGCGGCTGTAAATCAAATATCGCAACTACGCTTTCAGAAATGGGTGTAACCCTTATGTTAGCAGGCAACATGGGTGAAGGTGCTGTTAATGTTTTGCACAACTCAGAAATCCAAGTGTTGCGTGGATGTAAAGGCGATGTAAAAGAGGTAGTTCTTAAGTGGCTTAATGGCACTTTAGTTGATTCTGGCGATTCATGCCACGAACACGAATGTAATTAATTTTTCACTTTCCTTGAAACTTAGCTGTTTCAAGGATTTTTATTGTTGTACAAGGTCAAGATTTTCATGGTTACAACCGTTAAATTTTGATGTATAATTATTATAAATAAAATCCGACTGTTTAAAGGGGAATAAAAATGGCATACTATCTACAAGGTTTAACAATGGGACTTGCTTATGTGGCACCTATAGGACTTCAAAATTTATTTGTAATAAATACTGCGCTTACTCAACCTAAGATGCGAGTTTATTTAACTGCATTTATAGTTATGTTCTTTGATATAACCCTTGCACTTGCCTGCTTTTATGGAATAGGTGCACTTGTTGAAGCATCAAAATTATTTGAGATATTAGTATTACTCATAGGCAGTGTAATTGTAATCTGGATTGGTATAGGACTTCTTCGTACAAAGAGTAGCATGGATACGGATACAAATGTCAATGTACCAATTCTAAAGGTAATAACTACAGCATGCGTTGTAACTTGGTTTAATCCACAAGCTATAATAGATGGAACAATGATGCTTGGAGCGTTTAAGGCAACTTTACCTGCTGGGCAGGATTTTAATTTTATTCTTGGGGTAGCATCTGCATCAGGTGCATGGTTCCTAGGTATCTCAACAATCATTTCAATATTTAGCGGCAAAATTACAGACAAAGTTCTGAGAATAATCAATGTTGTATGCGGCCTAGTAATCATATTCTATGGTATAAAATTAGGATTTCACTTTATTCAAATCATTACCTCGTTATAAGGATTGACTAGATTTTCATAATCGCTTTCTCTGCTAACACTTGTTTTGGCAATATTTAACTATATAATTTAACCACCACATCTAAGAAAGTTCAAATTAAATGCGTCCATAAAACTTTCAAATTTGTCTTCTTCAATATTAAAGGTAATCAATATGTGCTGGATTTTTAGGGAACTATATTTAGTCCAAGTTTCAGGACCAATAATAATCTCCCAATATGGGCCTTTGAATGTTTTTTCATCTTCAGTTTTGCCTCCAATTTTCAGGAAATATTCTGCAAGGTCCTTAGGATTAATTTCACCCATATTTTGAATTGTAGTCTTTATCATTTAGTCACCTTCTTTAGTATAAGATTTACCTTCTAAATCATATATCTTGTTTTGTTCATAAATATTAACACATTTATCTTGAATATAGCAATAGTCATGATATAATTTATTTAAGAGAGGAGGTTTTCCTATGAAAAATTCTAGCAAAAAACTTATAGCACCCATAGTTATCACTGTTTTACTTTTCATGTATTTAGCTACTTTCTTTGTTTCGTGTTTTTATGTAACTATTCCGTTGCTCGGGAAAATTATTGGTTCTCTTATTCCACTAGCGCTTATGGGCGTTAGCATTTATGTGTTAATAGAAAGAATAAAAGAAATAAGGAGCGGTGAAGAAGATGATCTTAGTAAATACTGATTATATATCAGGAAAAGAATTTGAAATGTTAGGTCTGGTAAAAGGAAGTACCATCCAAAGCAAAAATATAGGCAGAGATATCACTCAAGCATTTAAAACAATAATTGGTGGAGAATTAAAGGCTTACAATGATATGATGAATGAAGCTCGTGCTCTTGCTACAAAGCGAATGGTGAATGAAGCGGTGGCTATGAGAGCTGACGCCATTGTTAACATCCGTTATGCCTCATCGGCAATAATGGCTAATGCTGCTGAAGTTATGGCATATGGAACGGCTGTAAAATTTAAATAAATTATTAAATTGCACATGTTTATAATCAAAAAATCATTATTCTTAAATTTGGAATAATGATTTTTAAATTTTATATATTATTGTAACTATTACAATTCATGACTCCCTTTATAATAATTCATATAATTCGTCAATATCATTTTCTTGTGTTGCCCAACTAGTGGCAAAACGAACAACAGTATGGTTTTTATCCAATGCTTCCCAAAAGCTAAAAGAAATCTTTTTAGATAACTGTTCCATTTTTTGATTGTCTAATACAATAAACTGCTGATTTGTTGGTGATTCAAAATAAAATTCATAACCCTTTTCCACAAAGCAATTCTTTAACTTTTCAGCCATGTCAATGGCATGTTTTGAAATATCAAAATATAAATTGTCAGTAAAAAGCGTATCAAATTGAATGCCAAGCAATCTTCCTTTTGCGAGTAAAGCTCCTTGCTGTTTAATAATGGTAAAAAAGTTTTCAATCAAATTTGGCTTGGTAATAACAACTGCTTCTCCAAACAATGCACCAACTTTCGTTCCACCTATATAGAATACATCACAGTTAGCAGCTATAATTTCCAAAGTAACATCTGTATTTCTAGCCATTAGTCCATAACCTAGACGAGCACCGTCCAAAAATAGAGGTATTTTATGCTTTTTGCATACAGCACTCAATTTTTCTAATTCAGCTTTTGAGTATAATGAACCATATTCAGTTGGATGGGAAATGTATACCATCCCTGGTTTAACCATATGTGAGTGATTCCCATCTCCATAAAATATATCAATATAGTTTTCAACTGCCTCAGCACTTATTTTTCCAGACTCTTGCGGCAAAGTTAAAATTTTATGTCCGCCAGATTCAACGGCTCCAGCTTCATGAACGCTAATGTGTCCACTATCCGGCGCTATAACCCCTTCATATGATCGTAAAATAGACTTTATAACTGTTGCATTTGTTTGTGTTCCACCTACAAGAAAATATATTTCTCCTTGAGGGCAATTACATGCTTTACGTATTTTATCTTTAGCACTTTCACAATAATAGTCACTACCATAGCCAGGCGTTTTTTCCATATTTGTTTCAACAAGCCTTTGTAAAATTTGAGGATGAGCACCCTCCATATAATCACTGTCAAAATAATGCATATATATCTCCTTTTTATATTTATTTATAATTTGCATACAATTTTTAATATTCTGGATTAATTAGTTGATTTTGTGGTGTAGCCTTCACCACATCAGTCTTAAAATCAGATATTGCTTTTTCAACGGCTTGTAATAATCTATATCCCTCAATCTTTGTATCCTTGACCCAGTCTGTGGACCAAACCCTGTAAATAGTCCAACCCATATCTTCAAGCACTGATTGACGAAGCCTGTCACGTTCTCTAGCCGTCCTTGCGCTGTGATAAATAGGTCCATCACACTCTATACAAAGAACAAACGCTCCACTTAATACAGGATGTTCAACCGCCATGTCAATACGGTAACCAGAGCATCCAACCTTAGTTTTTACCAAATATCCATTTTTAGTTAAGAATTCATAAACTGCTTGTTCAAAAGGTGAATCTAATCCGTATTCATTGTCAGGAGTCAATTTGTTCTGCAGAAATATGGAATCATTCATAGCAAATTCTATATAGTTTCTAAGCATCCTCAGTCCTTCAGAATTTGTTTTTTCCATATTTATGTCTTCTGGTAGAATCGAACCCACTAATTTTAAGTTGAATTTGGCACGTGTAATAGCAACATTGAGGCGTCTATATCCACCCTTACGGCTGAGTGGTCCAAAATTCATATACATTACACCATTAGAATCTTTGCCGTAACCTATGCTGAAAATAATTGTATCTCTCTCATCCCCTTGAACATTTTCAAGATTCTTCACAAAAAAATCATTATCTCTGTCTTCTGCAAAGAATTTTTCATAGGATGGGTCTAAAAGTCTCCTATGCCTTATGGAGTTTTCTATAGCCTGCTGCTGGGCTGCACTAAATGTCACTACCCCTAGGGAACGGTCCGGATACTGGTTGAAATGCTCAAAAACAAGTCGAGCTACACGCCTTGCTTCATTTACATTATTTTTTTGAGTTCCTCTGTTGTATATTCCGTCTTCAACATATATATATTCTACACCACAATCTTTAAAATTTCTTATATTTGAAGGGAATGTAGTCAGTTCATTCTTATATATTTTTTCATTAGAAAATGCTATTAAATTCTCATAACGGCTTCTGTAGTGCCATTTCAACGTGCGCTCTGGTATTGCATTGGCTGCCTCATCAAGAATTGAATCATATTCATCTATATCTTCGCAAGTATCTTCATCTTCTGCATCCAAAACATTATCAGAATAAGCAGTATTAAAAAAGTTTGTTGGAGGAAGCTGGTATCTGTCACCTGCAATTATAACTTGTTTACCTCGAATTATTGCTCCAATAGCATTCTCAGTACAAATCTGTGATGCCTCATCAAAAATAACTGTATCAAATAGGAACCCATCCTCCTGCAAATACAAACTTACAGAAAGTGGCGACATCATCAAGCAAGGTTTCAATGTTGTAAGTAAATTTGGCATTAACTTAAACAGTTGTCGCAGGGGCATAATCCTTCTCTGCTTGCTTAATTCCCTCTTTAATATTCCAACCTCGTCTAATGATGATGTAGTTACATCCATGTCCGGCAGATTAGCAATTAGTTTTTCCCTTATTCTAAGCCTTGCAATTTCTAACTGTAACTTATCAAGGTCATTGAAATCATCAATGATGAACTGCTGGGTTCGACTTCTAAAGCTGTACACTGCAGGATATTTTAGTAGCGTCTCATCAAGCCACAGTTTGTAAAATCTTTTTTGAAATGTGTTTGAAATGTCATTTCCATGCAAATTGAGTTTTTCAACTTTTTCAATGAAATCAGTTAATCCATATTCAACACATTTCTTTCTTGTGATTGTATAATCAAGCCAGTCTTCTAACAACTCTAAATTCATACAATTTTTGATTTTTTCATAAACATCGTCTATATTCATAGAATAAATTTCACTTTTGTTTTCA
>JBGUET010000090.1:0-8354 GCA_041821225.1 Sedimentibacter sp. | reverse complement strand
ATTTAACTGGGATTATCCTATTTGATTGGACATTTATGTAAAAATAAGTTAAAATATCATAAAAATAAATTTAGTATAATAGGAGGAATTTTGAAAAATAAAATATTTAATTTATTTATAATAATATTATTTATTGCTTCTATGCTAATTGGATGTAGCAAATTTGTTGTTGAAAATAAGACGGAAGAAATTCCAAATATAGAATTAACAGATGAAAAATCAGAAACTGATAACGAACAAAATCAAGACAATCAAACTGACCAAAATATTAACAAAGAAATTAATGAGGACGGCAAATACACAGAACCAAATGACATAGCAAAATATATTCATGATTTTAATAAACTGCCTAATAATTTCATTACAAAAAATGAAGCAACACAATTGGGATGGGAAAGCAACAAGGGCAATCTTTGGGAGGTAACTGATGAAAAGAGCATCGGTGGAGATTATTTTAGTAACCGTGAAGGAATACTACCTTCAAAAGATGGACGAAAGTGGTATGAATGTGATGTGAATTATAATGGAGGATACAGAGATGCTGAGAGGCTGGTGTATTCTAATGATGGATTGATTTATTATACTAATGATCACTATGAAACTTTCACACAATTATATTAGGGGTGATAATATGGAAAAAATAATGTTAGATGGTAGCAAAATGACTTCAAAATCAACGGCACATAAATACATAAAAGAAGCTTTGAATTTTCCAATCTACTATGGAGAAAATTTAGATGCCCTATGGGATATGCTTAGCACAATAAGTATTCCTACATCAATATATTTAACAAATGAAGATAAGCTAAAAGAAAATTTAGGGGAATACGGGGAACTTTTTATAGACGTGTTTCAAGAAGCGTCTTGTGATAATGATAATATTTGTTTTAGTATAGGTTAAATATTATCATTTATCAAATTGTGAGAATCTTTACAGCCAGGGTCCTAGGACTGTCATAACAGAATATATTGCTATTCCACAATTTTAGGATAAACGGCAAATGTTAAGATTTTTGCTGATATTAATAGTATAAATGTGCTTAATAAGGCTAATCAAATATATATGTTAATAAAAACACCGAATATGACGATATATTCTATGGAATAATCAGGCCATAACTTGTAGATAGCTTACACAAACTAAATGCAATATATTAACAAGCGTGTAGGCTATTAGGGAAAAGTTAATTAATTTATTGCAAAGTGTAAACTGCTTTTTAGAGATGTGGTTTATTATAATGTACACAAATAAAAGTAGCAGACCAGGGACTATTGCTTTAAATAAAAACATGGTGTGTGGGGTGTACGAAAAGGCTGCTAATAAGGGGTTTGCTTCTACAAAGTATGTAGAATTAATTAAAAATATTGTAAATATAACATCAGAAATATTTAATACATATATCAATAAAAGTTTCTTGCTAATGGTTAAGCTTTTCAATATATAATTCAATTGAATCACCTCTTGGTTAGTATATTCATATGAAGGTAAAATAAAACAGTAATTTTGTCTACTAAAAAAAAATTCTGCAGATAAAGTCGTATTGACTAGTCTGTAGAGTTTTTATGGACTTTTAAGTAAAATCAAGTTAGAATATTATTTAAGTAAAGCAAATTAACAGGTGAAAGTTTAGTATGTATTCAAATAAAATGTCCACACTTAGAGATTTTTAGAAAAAAGAAAGGAAGTAGTTATGAAAATAGTTTGTTTAGGGGACAGTCTTACATATGGATTTGGTGTGAGAAGGTCTAAAATATGGACGAAATTGGCACAGGAAAAACTGGGCATGGAAATAATAAATGAAGGAATAAACGGCGACACAAGTGGAGGAATGTTAAGCAGATTTGAAAGTTCTGTTCTTGTACATAAACCTCAGGCAGTTCTCATAATGGGAGGTGTGAATGATTTGATTGTTGGGGCTGATTTAGGGGTAGTTAAGGCAAATTTAATGTCCATGGCCCATCAGTCAGTAGCAAAATTCATTGACCCTATAATAGGGATTCCTACTAAAATAGATTTAAAAAATATTAGGCAGGATTGGAACTCATTTACTGATTTTAACAAAGTTGCAAGTGAAGCGGATAAGTATCAACTGTGGATTAAGGAATTTTGCAGAACCTTCAATTTCAAGTATATTGACTTTTATTCTGAATTTGAAAAACAAGCAGGACAAAATACTGAGCAATTTTACATAGATGGCTTGCATTTCAATGATCAGGGAAATGAAATATTGTCAGAAATTTTTTGCCAATCAATAAACAATTTCAATTTTCAAATCTAATTCGGCAATCTAAGGATAGTTTCAAAACCGGCCCTCAACAGAGTCTAAAAAAATTTTTCCTGCAATATTAAATTATTGTAAATTATACAAAAGTATATAAATATTATGTTAGCTGTATATAAATGCTTGATTTGTTGAAATTTAGTGGTATAATGCAGTATAAGATAAATTTATAAATTCATTTAATACATCATCCATAAACTCTAGTATCATTCGTTTAGTTATTCATTTCTTTATGCTTCATTAGAATAAAAAAATTATGTTGATGTTATTCGTGGAAAAATTTTAAAATATATAATTCTAAAATGGCAAACTAGTTGAAAAATTAGGACGCAAAGCATGAAATCTAAAATGTAACGGTGTTATATTATGATAGTTCAGCCGCTGAAAAATTACTTAATTTTTTGGTGGTTTTTTTTATGTAAATTTTCCAGTTTGTTTTAGGAAGGCTATTATACCTTGTTTTCAAGGTTAAATAAATATTTGCATTTTTATTTAATATAAAAAATTTGGGGGGTAACAAGATGAAGAAAACGATTTCGGTTTTGCTAGTATTTCTTATGATATTTACAATTTCCATACCAACGAGCACTTATGGAGCAGTGAAAGATTATACTGGGCATTGGGCAGAAGAAACAATTCAGTCGTGGCTTGATAATGACAACATAACTGGATATCCTGACGGTTCATTTAAACCAGAGGGAAAAGTAACAAGGGCAGAATTTATTACTATGGTAAATAATTTATTTGATTATTCAGAAACATCTGAAATGGATTTCACAGATGTTAATTCAAATGATTGGTATTATCAAGATGTACAAAAGTCATTTAAGGCTGGATACATGGCTGGTGTTTCAGAAACCATGTTCGCTCCAAATGATAATCTAACGAGAGAACAGGCAGCCGTTATTGTTTCAAGAATTATGAAGCTTGAAGGCGATGATGCAGCTGCAGATATTTTTACAGACAAAAGCAAAGTATCAAGCTGGGCATTAGGATTAGTTGGTGCAGCAGCAAAGGCAGAATTTATTAAAGGTTACGATGACAATTCGTTTGAACCTCAAAATTCTATAACAAGAGCCGAAGCAGTTGCTATATTAGACAGAGTAAGAAGCCAGGCAAATTTATCTGACTTAACAATTGATGAAGATGGTACAGTAGTAGAAAATAAAACTGTAAGAGACCTTTATATTACAAAGGATGTTGGCGATGGCCAAGTCACTCTTAAAAATGTAATAGTAACAGGAGAGCTTTTAGTAGAAGGTGGCGGCGAAAACTCTATAGTTTTAGAGAATTGTACTGTTTACCAATTAAAAGTAAATAAAGCAGATGGAAAAGTAAGAATATTAATCACAGGTGATACAACAGTTACCAATACAATAATTTTGTCAGGAGTAACTATAGAACAAGATGGCTTGACAGGTGCAGGCTTCGAAAGAGCTACCATAGATGAAAATGCAGATCAAAGCCAAACAATAACTATTAAAGCCAACATAGGTACATTAACGGTAAAAGCCAAGATAAAAGTTAATGTAGTAACAGGTGAAATAGAAATAATAATAATTGATATAACAGCAGAAGGTGCATCAGTTGACTTAGCAGAAGATGCAAAAGTATTATTGGTTACTATAGATGTTGAGGTTTCATTTACAGGTACAGGAACAATTGTAAGTGCTACAATTAATGCAGATGGAGTATCCTTTGAGCAAGAGCCAGACAACATGGACTTAGCGTCAGGTATTAGTACTCCCGATATTAATCCATCATCATCGGGAAGCAGTGGAAGTTCTGGATCAAGTTCGGTTCGTGTAAGTGCTATTAGTATTACTAGTGCAAACGATGCAAATATAGTAGTAAATGGTGAAACATTGCAGATGAGCGTGGTTATAACACCAACAAATGCAACCAATAAGGAAGTAACATGGAGTGTTATTACAGGTACAGATTTAGCAACAATTGATGCAACTGGTTTATTGACAACAACAGGAACTGGAATTGGAACTGTAACTATAATGGCTACTAATGCAGCTTCTAGGGTTACTGGTACTAAGGATATTACTATAATCTCTTTAACAGCTGAAAGTTATTTTACTTTTGATGCAGGAACAATCACTTATTATAATATAGAAGGTGGCTTAGACGTTGCCATTCCGTCCACCATAGGTGGGGTTGCAGTGACTGGTATTGGTGATGGAGCGTTTGCTGGAAGAGATCTTACAAGTGTGATAATCCCTGACAGCGTAGAAACCATTGGCGTATCGGCTTTCGCTAATAACCAACTTACTAGCGTAACAATAGGAAGCAGCGTAATTAGTATTGGCGATAATGCGTTTATTGTCAATAGCCTTACAAGTGTTGAAATTCCTGATAGCGTAGAAACCATTGGTGCATTGGCGTTCACTGCCAACAAACTTACTAGCGTAACAATAGGAAGCAGCGTAATTAGTATTGGCAAGGGTTCATTCGAGAGAAATGCTCTTACAAGTGTGATAATCCCTGACAGCGTAGAAAACATTGGGGAAGCGGTGTTCGGTGGCAACAAACTTACTAGCGTAACAATAGGCAGCAGTGTAAAAAGCATCGGCAATTATGCATTCGTGGGCAATAGCCTTACAAGTGTAATAATCCCTGATAACGTAGAAACAATTGGTATACAGGCGTTCGGTGGCAACAAACTTACTAGCGTAACAATAGGCAGTAGCGTGATTAGTATTGGATATTATGCATTCGTGGGCAATAGCCTTACAAGTGTAATAATCCCTGACAGCGTAGAAACCATTGGAGAATTTGCGTTCTCGAACAACCAACTTACTAGCGTAACAATAGGCAGCAGCGTGATTAGTATTGGTGATTATGCATTTTTGTCCAACCTACTTACAACGATAACCATTGGTAATGGTGTGAATATAGGGTCGAATTTGCTCTGTTACACAGAAAATTCCGAAGCGTTTAAAGAGTTGTATGAATTAAAAGGAGCTGGACAATATATTGGAACGCAGGATGGAAATTGGAGTATAGTTGTTCTTATTCCTGCAACTGAAATTATAGTTACTGGTGCCAATGATGCTACCTCTGTTGAAAATGGTGCAACATTGCAGATGAGTGCAGTTGTGGCACCTTTAGATGCAACGAATCAGACGATTTTATGGACAGTAGATACATTAGCGGGTGGAACAGCAACAATTGATGCTTCAACAGGTTTGTTGACAGCAACCGGAGCTGGTACAGTAACGGTAACTGCGACTAATACAGCTACTGGAGTTACTGGGACTAAAGAGATTACTATAAACCCTTTAATAGTTGCAAAATATTTAACTTTTGATGCAGGAACAATCACCGATTATAATGTAGAAGGTGGCTTAGATTTAGTCATTCCGTCTACCATAGATGGAGTTCCAGTGACTAGAATCGGTGATTTTGCATTCGGTAACAAGAATCTTAAAAGTGTGATAATCCCTGATAGCGTAGTATTCATTGGTCAAGAGGCGTTCGGAAACAACCAACTTACTAGCGTAACAATAGGCAACAGCGTAACTAGTATAGGTTATAGTGCATTTGGGGGCAATTATCTTACAAGTGTAATAATACCTGACAGTGTAAAAACAATAGAGAATTGGGCGTTCGCTGGAAACCGACTTACTAGCGTAACAATAGGCAACAGCGTAACTAGCATCAGTAGTTATGCATTCGAGAGCAATCAGATTACCAGTGTAATAATCCCTGATAGCGTAAAAACCATTGGTGTATCGGCGTTCGCAAACAACAAACTTACTAGCGTAACAATAGGAAGCAGTGTTACTAGCATCGGCGCTCTTGCATTCTTGAACAATAGTCTTACAAGTGTGATAATCCCTGATAGCGTAGAAACCATTGGTGAATCGGCGTTCGAGGGCAACCAACTTTCTAGCATAACAATAGGTAGTAGTGTAACTAGTATCGATGGGGGTGCATTCGATGGAAATTATCTTACAAGTGTAATAATCCCTGACAGCGTAGAAACCATAGGTGTATCGGCATTTGCGAACAACCTACTTACTAGTGTAACAATCCCTAATAACATAGAAACCATTAGTTATTACTCGTTCTCGGGAAACAAACTTGCTAGCGTAACAATAGGAAGCAGCGTAACTAGCATCAGCGGTTATGCATTCTCGAGCAATCTCCTTACAAGTGTAATAATCCCTGATAGCGTAAAAACCATAGGTGAATCGGCGTTCCAGGCCAACCAACTTACTAGCGTAACAATAGGAAGCAGCGTAAAAAGCATAGGCGATTATGCATTCGGGGAAAATGCTCTTACAAGTGTAATAATCCCTGACAGCGTAGAAACCATAGGTGGAGCGGCGTTTGGGGTGAACAAACTTACTAGCGTAACAATAGGAAGCAGCGTAACAAGTATAGGCGATTATGCATTCGGGGAAAATGCTCTTACAAGTGTAATAATCCCTGATAGTGTAGAAACAATTGGTAGCCAGGCATTCTTGAGTAACCTTCTTACAACGATAACCATTGGTGAGGATGTGAGTATAGGGTCGGATTTGCTTTGTAACACAGACAATTCCGAAGCGTTTAAAGAGGTATATGCATTAGAGGGAGCTGGACAATATATTGGAACGCAAGAGGGAAATTGGAGTATAGTAGTTGTTAATCCAGTAACTGAAATTATAGTTACTGGTGCCGGTGATGCTACTTCTGTTGAAAATGGTGCAACATTGCAGATGAGTGCAGCTGTAACACCAGTAACTGCAACGAATCAGACGATTTTATGGACAGTAGATACATTAGCGGGTGGAACAGCAACAATTGATGCTTCAACAGGTTTGTTGACAGCAACCGGAGCTGGTACAGTAACGGTAATTGCAACTAATACAGCTACTGGAGTTGCTGGGACTAAAGAGATTGCAGTAACTCTAGTTGATACAGACCTAACAGCTTATACAACAGCGTTAGATATGGTCAATGAAGCTGACTATACAGATGTAAGCTGGAATGTATATCAAACGGTAGTATTAGCAAATGTTGTAACTGTTGATAATACTCAACAAGAAGTAGATGCAGCAACAGCAGCAATTACAGCAGCCCTAGCTGACTTAGTACTTAATGCAAGTTTTACAGGGGCAGTGTGGGAAGGTGGAGGAATGACTAGCCCGTTCCCATTATTAAAACTCAAACTGCAAAATGTAGAGGCAGCGAGTTCTTTTAATCTCACAAAGCTAACATATTCAAATGGGACTGGTAATACATATACATTAACAGGGCCTTATTTAAATGTTCCAATTGCAGAAATGGTTGATACTAATGCTGGAACTTATTCCTTTGATGTTACAAATAATGAGCTCTCTATCAATTTGACAGATGCTGATTACTATGCGATTTATATGTTGCCAGGTAGTTATTTAGATTCTGATATTGGTATACTTGACACAATCTCAGCAGTTGAAGGGTGGAACATGTATAATGGTATTGCTGCAGGACCTGTAACAGGGCAGCCTGTAACTTATTATTCGCCTAAATAAATATTAATATTGATTAAAAGTCCTAAAGGCAGAGTCTAATCAGGCTCGCCCGCGGGGCTTTTTTGATTTGTAATTTAAAGAGCGGGAGGGTACAAGACCCTCCCCTACGTGTTGAGGAGCGGGTTTGATTTGTAATAAAAGGGAAGTTCATTATGAAGATAGTTTGTTTTGGTGATAGTCTCGGAAATGGATTTTGCATAAAATTTAAATATCACAATTGTAGTGGACATTGCATAAAATTTAAATATCAAAATTGTATTGGACATTGCATAGAATTCAAATATCAAAATTGTATTGGATTTTGCATAGAATTCAAATACATTTGTATTTGATTTTGAATAGAATTCAAATATTAAAATTGGGTTGGATTTCGTATAGAATCTGAATATCAAAATTGTAGGGGAGGGCCTTGTGCCCTCCCGCTTTAATTTAAAGAGCGGGAGGGTACGAGACCCTCCCCTACGTGTTGAATTGCATAGAATTAAAAAAATGGGAGGATACAAGACCAATGTCATTAAGTTAACCAACTTGTTACAAATAGAAGTATAGTCAATTGAAA
>JBGUET010000089.1:0-8378 GCA_041821225.1 Sedimentibacter sp. | reverse complement strand
ATATTAATATCAAGTCTTTTTGTATTTACATTAACCCCTGGAAGTTTTGACAATTCTTCAGCCATGTATTTTGCATTTTTGTGGTCTTCTTCAAGCCTTAAAGTCATTTTTTCTAGTGCAATAATGCCCGCGGCAGCAAGAATTCCGATTTGCCTCATTCCGCCACCCATTAATTTTCTGTTTTTTCTTGCTTTATCTATATATGACTTATTTCCTGCCAGCATTGAACCTACAGGAGCGGCTAACCCCTTTGATAAACAAAACATTACAGAGTCACAACATGCTACAATTTCCTTAGCATCTACCCCCAATGACACAGCTGCATTAAATACTCTTGCTCCGTCCATATGAACAGGAATAGAATTATTTTCTGCAATTTGTTTTATTTTCTTCATAGTTTCTAAAGGAATAACAGCACCGCAACCATGAGCGTTTTCTACGCAAATAAGTCCTGTTTCAGGCTCGTGAATGTCATTTGATCTAATGGAGTCTTCCACATCTTTAAGATTCATAGCACCATTTATTGTTTCAAGGGTTCTTAGCTGCACCCCTGCAATCACTGCCGATGCACCAACTTCATGAACAACGATGTGATTGTTTTTTCCTATGATTACTTCCTGCCCTCTTCTTGTATGGGTCAAAAGCGCTAATTGATTCCCAAACGTTCCACTTGGAACAAATAAAGCAGCTTCTTTTCCAACCATTTGTGCTGCAATTTTTTCAAGCTTGTTAACTGTAGGGTCGTCACCATAAACGTCATCTCCAACATCTGCCATTGCCATTGCTTGTCTCATTTCATCAGTTGGCATTGTTACAGTATCGCTTCTTAAATCTATAAATTTCATATTACACCCTCCCTTAATTTTTCAATAGATAATTTGTCTTTCTTATATTTAAATACTTATATTATACTGTGACCTAAAGGCATTTAGTTAAAACAAAAGCAATTGCTGTTAATGATCATTGTATGTTGCAAAGTGGACGTGATCTTCCCATATACCATTGATTTCTAAATAGCGCTTAGAAAAACCTTCTTCCTCAAATTTCAGCTTCTCCATCACTCTTAAAGACCTTTTATTTCGTGGCACTATGTTAACTTCTATTCTGTGAAGTCCAAAATCATCAAACATTATTTCAACAGTTTTTTTTATGGCTTCAGTCATGTATCCTTTGTTTATTTCATCCTTATCTAATTTGTATCCTAAATAACATGATTTGAAATTACCCATAATTATATTGCTATAGCAAACATTTCCTATTATCTTATTGTCATCTTTCTTAATAATCCAAAATCTTACGAATCTATTATTCTTAAACATGTTATATTCATAATTCAATTGGCTTTTTTGATATGACGGAGTGTAAAAATCCTTTGAACGCTTTGGTTCCCATTCATTTAAAAAGCTGTGATTTCTTTTGTAATACTCCAACACATCTCGCCAATAATTTGGTTTTAAAATTTTAAAATACAATCTGTTTGATTCATATTTTGTCTGTTTGAACATGATGTTTTCCTCTCTTAAATCGTTAGTTTAATTCTATATTTCTATACCCTAGAAGTCAACTTATTTTGCTTTACTATAATTTTTTTTTGTGATAGTATGAGTTATTACAAGTTGGTTTGACAGGAGGTTTAATTTGAAAATTAGCGGGAATAAAGTATTTTTAATATTCACTTTATTTTATTTATACTTTATTATGGCAATCTTTGAAAGCTCCAAGGGAAACTTCATACCTTTTTTTTTAGAGGAATTTCATATAAATAACGCTGAAATGAGTTTCATATTATCATTAAATACCGTCGGTTGTATAATAGGCAGCTTCTTTGGAGGACAGTTTTGCGAAAAATTCGGACATAAATTTGTTTACATAGTTGGTTCAGTAGTTTCAACAATTGCAGTATTAATTGCACCATTTACATCAAACATATTTATGTTAGGACTTTTTAATTTTCTCTTCGGAGTTGGTCGTTCTTCCTTATCAGTTGCAGTAGATTCCATGGTACCTGTAATATCAGTTGGTTTCGAGTCCATATTAATGAACATAACTCACTTCATGTATGGCTTTGGCAGTTTTGCTGGTCAAAGTGCATACGGCCGCTTACTTTCTAACGGAGTGCCATGGAGGACCATATACCTTTACATAGGAATATTCTTTGTTGTATCAGTAATAATTAGTTTATTTATTAAACCACCAAATTTAATAGTAACTACAAGCGATGTTTCTTTTAATAAAAAAGAATTGTATAGAGACCCACTCATTTATATGTTTGTAGGCGCTGTAGCTTTTGGAATAACATGTGAAATAATTATGAATACCTGGTTTATAAGTTACATAAGAAATTCATACGATTTAAATCCAGCTAGCGCAGCAAAGTATGCCTCTGTATTTTTTCTTATGTTCGCACTAGGCAGGTTGCTTGGTGGCTTTATTGTTAATAAACTGGGAAATTCAAAAGGGCTTAAAATATTTCTATTTTTAGGTGCCACTTGCCTATTAACAGGACTTCAGCTTAAAGAGAGCGGACTTATGCTAATAGCAGTGTCAGGATTCTTTATTTCCATATGTTTTCCAACAATGATGGTAATAATCAATTCTTTCTTTAGGCAAAATTCTTCCTTAGCCATAGGTTTTATTGTAACATTAAGCAATATTTTATATTTGATACTTTTTAATTTAACCGGATTTTTAAACGATATTCTCGGTTCATATAAAGCTTTTTACGTGGCACCTATTTCGCTATTAGGATGCTTAACCATGCTCATTATTATTACTAATAAAGAAAACAAGAGAAAAATAATTTAAAGTACAAACTAGTAATCTCTCCATACTTATAATCATTATTACAGATGAAGCCTCCTTTTTATTTCAGCCCAAAGGCTATGTTCTTCAAATATTAAGATTGTGGACAAAGAAATAATACTAGTAACAATGCATATTAACGAAGGATACAGCACGTCTAAAATTCCCATCATAATAAATATAATTGGAATAATTCCAAATAAACCATCAATTATTATATACAAAATATAGTCCTCTATATAAAGTTTTAACACCTTGGAGATTATTGCCATTGATATCATGGCGAAAAAACATACTAGAGGTATTATGTAATTTATTGACCATCCACTCCATCCTATTAGAAAATCCCAAAATAATACAATTAAAGAAATTATCATAACTTGATAAACAATATTTTTGGGAATGTTGTTCCGCTTGTTAATGGCCGTAATCATACCCGCCCATACCGAACCTAATCCACCTAATATGAACAATGACCATGCTCCTCTTTGAGGAAGCAAGATATTTGCTGCCACTGAAACAGAAGCTATTACTATAGAAACTAACAGCATTATTTTAAAAAACAAGCCATGTTCTCTAAAAACAAATGAGATTTTAGGGAAAACTTCATCAGAAGAATTTTCACCTGTAAGAAGTTCTTGGCACAAAGGACAATTTTTTCTGTTTCCAACTATATTTACTTTGCAGTTATTACAATATTTCATTGAAACACTTCCTATTCTTCATCTACTTTATTTGATTCAATGTCTACAGGTATTCCCATTTCAGCCAATGTTTTGAAAAATCGCCTTTGAATTTCAGTACTTACAAATGCTGAAGTAAAACTTATTCTTAATGTGTTCCCGTAAGAACAAAAGCATGCCTGAAGCTTATTTGTGCTTACAAACAAGTCAAATGATGAAATGAATCTTTCAAATTCATGGGGCATACTAACTTTTCCCACATTAGACAGTGTAGATGTATAACTTCTATCTACAAAGTTATTGGCAATTTTTAAAAACACATCCTTTATTGATAAAGGAATAATGCGCAGTAAGTAATTGTGTTCAAGAGACGACAATGCATTAATCCTTGTACCTAAATGTTCAGGGGTAAGATTTTCTTTAAAACTTTTTTTTAAGTGTTCAATAACATCAGACAATTCATTGCTACCTTTAGAAAAATTATAGTCTACGTTTATTACTCCAAAAAAATTTCTCGCTGTCTGGGAGTAATAATAATTTCTCAAATTTACTGGTATGCTTAAAACAACCGACTTTTTCTTCAAACGTGCAGGTATTTCTTCATTAATAGCACACATTAAAATTGCAGCTAAAAATATTGTAAGGGAAGTTTTGTGCTCCTTCACCTTTTCAAGAATACTATCAACGGGTATAACACCTTCTATTACTCGAATTCTATACTCTGGCATTTTTAAGCCTCTTATTCTATATGCTTTTATGGCTATTTTCTTTGTTTTAGTTCCATGTACAGAGTAATGTTTCTGAAAACTGTCATCCATTTTTTGACTTCTTGAAGTGTCACTGATAAAAACTGGCATTTTTCCTTTAAAGTAGTTTTCATGTGCTATGGTTATATAATGATAAACTAGTGTTTTAAAAAACTGCAAAGCTCCTGCGCCATCTGATAATGCATGATACACTTCAAAACTTATTCTTTTCTTATAATAAAAAACCCTAAAAAGCAAAGTCTTGTTGTTTTTATCATACAAGGTAGAACAAGGAGGTAGATTTTCTTCCATAACAGCAGCCTTAAAGCGGCTTTTTTCAAAGTAATACCAAAATAGTCCACTCTTTATTATTGATTTATACAAGGGAAATACTTCAATTGTAATGTCTAAAGCCTTTTGTAAAGCCTGTTTGTCAACAGTTTCAAATAGTTCGCATGCAAATCTAAATACTTTAGTGTCACTTTTCTTGCTGTTAGCAGGAAATATTTTCGCTGCATTGTCCAACTTGCTCCATTCTGACACCTTTTTATTCTTCATTTAATTCACCTCACTAAGAAAGTGGTTTATTATATCATAACACAATTTAACTTGAGGAAATCTTGGAGGCAAGGCAAAGAACCCGTGTAGTGCATCCTTTACCCTATATATTTCAACATTGTTTCCTGCTTCCCTCAATTTTTTTCCGTACATTTCCCCCTCATCCCTCAGCGGACAAAATTCTGCAGTTATTATTAGAGTCTCAGGCTGATTGGATAAATTATCCTCTAAAAGCGGTGCGAAATATGGACTTAACAAATCTTCATCTTTAGCTATATATAGCTCCATGTAATCTCGTATTCTTTTGGAAGTAAGCAAATAATCTGTTCCATTGCTGTGAACCGATGGAAAAGGAGATGTATCACTGTGGTCATTGTATGTAGAAGGATAAATTAGTATTTGCTTGCTTACATTAAATTCATTTCTTTCCCTTGCCAAAAGTGACAATGCTGCTGCTAAATTTCCTCCTGCGCTGTCTCCAATTAAGGTAACACACTTATTATTAATTTTGTTATTTGTTATAAAAGCTTTGGCTGCTTGGTAGCAGTCTTCTAGCCCTGACGGAAATGGATTTTCTGGAGCAAGCCTGTAGTCAACTGATACTACATTATGATTAGTAAGCCTGGCCATATTTGCGCATACTTTACTATAGCTGTCAATATTTCCAGTAACCCACCCTCCTCCATGAAGAAAAAGCAATATTGGATAGTCACCTTCTTTTTCAGGGGAAAATATTCTGACTGGAACACTATGATTTTCTGAATCGATTTGGCAATCCCATGATTTAAATGATGGTTTCAAATAACTTCTGTGCGCTAAGTTAATAATACTTCTTTTAAGCATGTAATTTTTTTTTATATCAATATCATTATAGGACAAAGCCCTCAATGCTGCTCTTACAACTTTATTTATAGCCATGTTAACCTCATCGTTATTAGTTTACATCATTATATATGTATAAATTATGCGTGTCCATATTTCTTTTAATTGAGGTTTGATATATTATAATTTATATTTAATATCTTATTCTTTTATAGTTGACATTTCTCTATAATATATTACAATATAAATAAGAAAGAAAAAAATATATAGGAGGATATAATATGCAAAAATATGTATGTGATGCTTGTGGTTACGTTTATGATCCAACAGAAGGCGACCCAGACAATGGTATAGCACCTGGCACTTCATTTGAAGCACTTCCAGAAGATTGG
The DNA here is from genome assembly GCA_041821225.1 of Sedimentibacter sp. GTDB lineage: Bacteria > Bacillota > Clostridia > Tissierellales > Sedimentibacteraceae > Sedimentibacter. The sequence goes on along the minus strand of JBGUET010000089.1, from coordinate 2,375 downwards.
GTTTGCCCACTTTGTGGAGTTGGAAAAGATGAGTTTTCTCCAGAATAACAATCGAATTTTATCTAAAATGGCGATTAATATACGCCATTTTTTTTATGAACAATTGTTGTGTTACTTCGTTTAGCATAAATTTGATTAAATTCTCTTTTACTCATACTAGTTGAACTCACAGACATATTTTTTTGCTTGTATTTGTTTTTTTATAAATATTTACGAATAAACAATACCCTAAAATATTATTAATAAACAATAAAATAAAACAGTATGAAAAGAACATACTGTTTTGTAGAATTACTTAATTGTTCCTCCGCCAATTACAATGTCACCATCATAAAATACAACTGCTTGCCCAGGGGTTACAGCTCGCTGTTTTTTTGTGAATTCAACTAAAATTTCGTTGTCATCAACTGGGTGCAACACTGCTTCAGTTTCATTTTGGCTATATCGCGTTTTAACCATTGCTTTCATAGGTGACATTAATTTTTCAACCGCTATTAAATTTACATCATTTGCTACTAACCTACTAGAATATAAATCTTCTTCATCTCCAATAGTTACAATATTTGTTTTTTCACTTTTATTAATTACATACGAAGGTTTGCCCCAAACGACTCCCAATCCCTTTCGCTGTCCTACAGTGTAATGTATTATACCTTGGTGTTCTCCTATTACCTTGCCATTTATGTCTACAAATTTACCTTTTGGTGACTCAATCCCCATCACATTTTTTAAAAATCCTGCGTAATCCCCATCTTTCACAAAACATATGTCCTGGCTATCAGGTTTACGTGCATTGATTAAATTTCTTTCTTCTGCTATTTTTCGCACTTCAGATTTATGCATGCCTCCAAGTGGCAAAAGAGTCTTTGACAAATCATGCTGTGAAAGCACGTACAAAACATAGCTCTGGTCTTTAGATGAATCCACAGCTTTTTTTAACAAATACCTCTTGCTTGCTTTGTCAAACTCAATTTGAGCATAGTGCCCTGTTGCTATATAATCTTTTTCCATAAGAATTGCTCTTTGAATAAGTTTGCTAAATTTTATAAATCGGTTGCAATCAATACATGGATTTGGCGTATTTCCCATTTTATAACTGTTAGCAAATTTTTGCATCACTTCTTGTTTAAAAGTTTCACCAAAATTGAAAACGAAATGTTCAATTCCTAATTTATGGCATACACTTCTGGCATCCTCTACATCTTCTAAAGAACAACAGGTTCTTGTTTTGCAAGATGTTTCAATATCCTCATTGCCAAATAATTTCATTGTAGCACCGCATATATCATATCCCTGGTCTCTAAGCAGGACTGCAACAACTGAACTATCCACTCCCCCACTCATAGCTACCATAACTTTTTTTCCCATAGTATTTCTCCTATTCTAAAAAACAGGACATTTCTGTCCTGTCTTTACTAATTCTCTCTCTATAAATATTATATAACTATCATTTTTTATTGTCAATTATTTTAAATTCAGGATATTTCTAATATTTCTAATCATCTTTTTTTTCTTTATTGCTTTTTTCTACTATTGATGATAGAGCAATACCTACTTCAAACAATAGAAGCATTGGTGCTGCAAGCAATGTTTGTGTTATTACATCTGGTGGTGTCAATACCGCAGCCACAACAAATATTATTAACACCATATATTTACGATTCTTTTTTAAGAAGCTAACTTTTAAAACACGGAACTTAGTCAAAATAACCATGAGTATTGGAAGTTCAAATACAGCTCCAAAAGATAAAAGCGTGTTAATAACAAAAGATAAATAGTTGCTAAAACTAATCATTTCTTCTATTTCATCTATTTTAAATCCCATGAAAAAATCAAGCATTATTGGCATTACAACCAAGTAAGAAAAAGCAACACCGCCTATGAAAAATATTCCTCCTATGAACAATGAAACCGCAATAGTCCTCTTTTCGGATTTTTTAAGTCCTGGGCTAACAAACAACCATATTTGAAGAATTAAGAATGGAGCAGCTATTACAAGTCCCCCTACAACAGCTATTTTTACATACGACAACACTAGCTCAGCAGGAGCAATAAATACGAAATTTATTTCAGGTGCAATATTAATAATATCCCTAACTATAAATTCAGCAAAATTATAACATCCCAAAACTGAAACTAAAAGTATTATACTAGAATAAATAAGTCGTTTCCTAAGCTCAGTTAAATGTTCAACAATTGTTAAATTTCTTTCTTCTTGTGTTTTAGCTTTTTTCTTCATCACTTAACCCTTTCGTTACTTCTTCAGTTGATTTCTTTGATTGAGATTTAAACTCACTTAAAGCAAGTCCAATTGACTTTCCAATTTCAGGAAGTTTAGAAGGTCCAAATATGACAAGAGCAATACCTAAAATCAA
>JBGUET010000088.1:0-8378 GCA_041821225.1 Sedimentibacter sp. | reverse complement strand
AATTGTAAATAGCACTATTGAGCTATTAAATGACCCTGTAATGTTAAGTGCCATGAGAAAGAATATGAAAAAATTATATAACAAATCATCTTCAGAAAAAATTGTGGATGATGTTGTTGGAAGCATAGAAAAATAATAGATCACTAAATAATTAGGATTTGAGGTTATTATGAAAAAAATTATACTATTGATTATCACAACCTTATTAATTACAAGTTGTAGTAATAAAGATACTTCTGTTTTGAAAAGCCCTATATTAGTAGAAACTAAAGTTGTTCATACTGAAAAGATAGATTCTGCACTGAATTATTTGGGAGTAGTTAACAGTGACTCAATAAAAAAATATTCATTTAAGTCTAGCGGAAAGTTAAAATCAATTTTTGTTGAAATTGGTCAAATGGTAAATGAAGGGGATGTCTTGCTAGAAATTGATAAGTCTGATTTGCAATTTCAAGTTGATGCAGCAAAAAATCAAGCAGTTTCTGCATTGTCTCAATATGAAAAGGCTTTGTCTGGAGCCCAGGACGAAGATATTAATGCTGCTAAGTTAAATGTTGAAAAGGCTCAAGCAGCTTATGATTATGTTCAAAAAACATATAACGATACCAAGGCTCTTTTTGATGAAGCGGCTGTTTCAGAGTCGAGTTTTAAACAAGCAGAATTAAGCATGAATATTGCTGAAAATGATTTAAAACAAGCGCAGGAAATTCTTGCTAAGGCTGAATCTGGCACTCGCAAAGAAGATATAGCTTCTGCTAAATCACAGTATGACCTTGCTCAAACAAATTATGATGCAATTGAAAAACTTTTCAATGATGCAACTCTTTTTTGTGATACTAAAGGTTATGTTGCCGATATTTTATATAAAGAAGGGGAAATAGTTCCTCAAGGCTATCCAGCCATGTTGATTCAAAGTGAAAACCAAGTTGTAAGCATAGGTATAACCCAGGAAGATATTGAAAAAGTATCTATGGGAATGGACGCATCAATAAACATCAACCAAATTAATTATAGTGGCAAAGTTGTAAATATAAGTCAAACCCCAGATGAAGCTTCAAGAACTTATAATGTGGATATACTAATAAATAAATCAGATAAGAAGTTCTATGTTGGCTCTATTGGTCAAGTTAAATTAGTAATTGGACAAACCCAAGGAATCTATGTTGAAATTCCTTATATCTTAAATGATGGAGTAAACTATGTGTACATTGTTGAAGATAATAAGGCAGTGAGAAAAAATATTGAAATCCTTCAAATAAATGATGATAAGGCTCTAGTGGATGGTTTATCTGACAATGATGAACTGATTATAAATGGAACCGCTAAAGTCAAAGATGGATTCTTGGTTGAAATAAAATAATGATAGGTGACTGAATGAGAAAATTTATTTCATTTTTATTAAAAGAAAAATATATTGTTACTGCTGCTTCCATTATTATTATGGTGTTTGGATTAATATCATATTATTTAATGCCTAGGCAGGAAAATCCTGATATTACTAGCCCTGCAGCTTTAATAACAACAGTATTTCCAGGGGCTTCAGCTAAAGATGTTGAAGAGTTAGTAACTAAAAAAATCGAAGAAGAAGCATCGAAAATTGATGGAATAGAAAAAATAGATTCTTATTCCAATGACAATTACAGCGCAGTTATAGTTACCATAAGCTATTCTGTTGACCGGGAAAAGCAATGGTCAAATCTAGAAAAATACATAGATAAAATAAAAGATGAATTACCCTCGGGTTGCTATGCTCCAGAAATTGATACAGATTCAATGGTAGAAACTTCAGGTATGCTTTTGAGTATTTCTGGAAGTGGTTTTACATATGATCAGCTAGAAAATTATGCAGAAAATTTAAAACAACAACTATTGAATGTTGATGAAATTAATAAAATTGAAATTACTGGCAATGTTGATAAAAAAGCCTATGTTGAAATAGATGCAATGAAGTTAAATACCTATTCTGTTTCTATTGAGGACATATATAATTTATTGCAAGCACAAAACTTGAAAATACCAGCTGGTGCTATAAATACTCCTAGTGGGAAAATTAATGTCATTGTTCCTGAAAGTTTTGAATCCTTAGAGGATATTGAAAATCTCATCGTATCAGCTTCTGAGAACAACGGAGTTGTTAGACTTAAAGATGTTTCTAGCATATATTTTGGTGAAAAAGAAGATGCAAAAAAAATATATAACAATGGTGAAAATGCAGTTGTATTGGCAACATATTTTAAATCAGAAAATAATATTGTTCTTGCAGGTAAAGAAATAGATAAAGCAATATTAAAAACAAAGAATTCCATACCCGATGAAATCAATATTGACAAAATTACATTTCAGCCAGATGATGTTAAACTTGCACTAAATGACTTTATCTTAAATTTATTTGAAGGAGTATTGTTTGTAATCCTTATAGTGTTGTTGGGAATGGGCATTCGCAATGCGCTAATTGTATCAATTTCACTGCCATTAACCATATTTGCCACATTCATAACAATGTACTTGTTGCATATAAATATGCAACAAATATCCATCGCAGGTCTAATTATGGCAGTGGGAATGGTTGTAGACAATTCTATAGTTATTACAGATGCAATTCAAGTAAGACTAAATGAAGGAAAATCTCGAAATGAAGCGTCCCTTATGGGAGTTTTGGAATCAGCAGTTCCAATTTTTACATCATCTTTAACTACTGTTGCTGCTCTTGCTACCCTGTTTGTTTTACCTGGAGAGGCAGGTGAATTTATTAGGACCATGCCAGTTATTATAATTGTAGCTCTTGTATTTTCCTACATAGTATCCATTGTAGTAGTGCCTGTTTTTGCTTCTATATTCTTTAGAACAAATATGAAACTTGAGAATTATGACAGTAAAACTAGAATATTTTTCACTAATTTGTTAAATAAAACTTTAAGGCACGCAAAATTAACCGTAATATCTGTCTTCGGGTTTTTTGCAGTAAGTTTAATTATCGCAATTTTTATTCTTCCTTTGGAAATATTTCCATACACAGATAAAAACTATGTAAGCATTGATGTTACTAACAACAAAAAAGGTGATCTGGAAAACACCTATGATATTACAAAGCAAATTGAAGGTCTTTTGAAGGATGAACCTGCTGTAAAAAACATTACTTCTTCAGTGGGAGGTTATTTCCCTAAGTTTTATCTCACTTCGGCAGTTGGGTCTGATAAAGATGATTTTTCTCAGTTAATTGTAAAGTTTGATTTAACAAATGATAAAAACTTTGGCAAAAATAAAGTAGACTTTATGATGCACATTCAAAACAAATTAAATGAAAACATATTAGGAGCAAATATAACTGCAAAATTACTTGCAATAACAGCCCCTGGCTCTGATGTTGAAATATATGTAACTGGTCAAGACAGAAATATATTAGTAGAAAAGGCTAATCTCATAAAAAGCGAATTGATGCATATTGATGGACTGTACAACATTAACAATACTTCAACTGAAAAAAATCAAGAGTATTATGTTGATATTAACAAAGATATGGCAACCATGATGGGTTTAACAAAATATGATGTTCAGCGTCAAATAAACATTGCATTAAGCGGTACTAAGGCAACTACATTTAGAACCAATGGCAAAGAATATGATATATTTTTAAAATCAAACATATCTACCATTAGTCAATTAGAAAACTTTAAAATCAAATCTTTGGCAACCCAAAATAAAATTATGCTTAAGCAAGTGGCCAATATAAGTCTTACAGCTTCTGAACCATTGGCCTTAAGATACAACAAAGAACCTATAATTAAAGTTACGGCCGATGTTTCTTCAGGATATAGCGCACAAACAATTCAAAACAAAATAGAACAAATCATAGACCAAAAATATTCAGACCAAGATGTATCATTTCAATATGGTGGAGAAAAACAAACAATATCTAAGTATTTAAAAGGGCTTGGTATTGCTGGGTTAATATCCTTAGCATCAATTTTCATTATATTGATGGTTCAATTCAATTCTTTACTGCAACCATTAATAATCATGATGACCGTTCCTTTGTCTGTTATAGGCTCAATATTTGGCTTATGGATATTTAATCAACCATTTTCTTTTACTGCTGGCCTAGGTTTATTAGCCTTAATTGGCATAGTTGTTAATAATGCAATATTGCTAATTGAATATATTAATAGAGCAAGACAAGATGGATTAACTATTGAAGAAGCATGCAAAAGTTCTGTTAAAAGAAGATTTAGACCAATTATGCTTACAACTACTACAACAGTTGTGGGATTATTCCCATTGGCATTATCAGCTAGTTCATTTTTTACACCTATGGCTGTTGCTTTAATGGCAGGACTTATAGTATCTACTTTACTTACATTAATTGTAATACCAACACTTTATGTTTTACTGGAAAAATAAAAGCAAAGGAGCACTAAAAATTAATAGTGCTCCTTTATCTTTATTTTATAATACTAAACTACCATATGTAAAAGCAAGTTATACAATTAATAAATGACCTTATAGTTATGGTAATTTAGAACAAATCAATTTGCCTAATCTTTCAACACCAATTCTGATTTTTTCAGGTGGAACTCCTCCAAAACTCATTCTCATACAATTGCTTCCTTTTCCGCCTCCTTGGGCATAAAACCCCTCTCCAGCAACAAAAGCAACTTTAACATCATGATTAGTTGAGGATTCAGCTAATAACTCTGTAGTATTAATTTTTTCATTTAGCTCCACCCATACAAACAATCCACCGTCTGGAGTTGTTCTCTTTATATCACTTGGAAAATATTCATCAATACATTCAAGCATTACATCTCTTCTTTCCCTGTACAAATCACAGATCATTTCGTGGTGTGCAGCATAATAACCACGTTTAAAAAATTCGGCGCACAGTATTTGAGTAAGCATGGATGTATGTGAATTTGTTGCTGTTTTTGCATAAAATAATTTTTCTGTTACTTCATCATTTGCCACAATATAACCCAATCTACTTCCAGCTGAAAAAATCTTTGAGAAACTATTCGCTAAAATAGTGTGTCCTGTTTCATCAAATGCCTTAATAGGTAGCAAATCACTTCCACTGTAGCGAATATCTCGGTAAGGATCATCTTCTAATATAACCACATCATATTTGCTTCCAAATTCAGCAATTTTCTTTCTTCTTTCCAATGATAATGTTCGTCCTGTAGGATTTTGAAATGTAGGAATAACATATATCATTTTTGGTTTATACTTAATTATTTTTTCTTCTAAATCTTCAGTAATCATACCATTGTCATCCATATCAACTGGTATGCATTTGGCCTGGAACATTTCAAACACTTCTACTGAATGAACAAAGCTTGGAGATTCCACTAAAATTATATCATCTGGATCAATATAAAGCTGACATATTAAATTAATTGCTTCCATGCCTCCGCCAGTTATAAATACATTATCAACTTTTGCCTTAACTCCCTTAGGCTCCAACAAGTAATTTACTACAACTTCCCGGAGATCTGTGATTCCCATAACAGGACCATACTGGAGTGCTTCTATGCCCCTTTTATCAATCCTCATTATATCATTTGTAATCTCTCTGACTATATCCACTGGTAGCGCCTCTTTAGCAGGTGCACCACCTCCAAATGATATGATTTCCGGATCATTCATAGATCCAAATAATCCTTTTACAACTAATGCAGATTTTTCCATCCTCTTCATACTTTGTGCAAACTTAGCCATAACATATCCTTTCTTAATTCTTCACTTATTTTTAATATTTATAGTATATTAAATACATTTATTAATTTATATTATCATATTCTTACAAAATCATCTAGTGTGATTAAAATCATTTTGATTACATTCTCTTCCCAAATTTTTCGCTTAATACCTTATAAAGACATTTTTTGAAATTATCATCTTGTTCTTTTTTTCTCTTGGAAGGACCTTTAGTTTTTCCCCCTTGTTTTCTTATCCTTGCACTTATATATCTAGATTGAAGAAGACTGTCAATATTGTTTTTATTAATAAAAAACCCGGCGGTATGGATTATTGCTGCGGCTTTTTCCAAAACTAAACTAGCTAATCCATAATCTTGTGTTACTAAAATATCTTCTTTTTTGAAAATTTGAACTATTTTATAATCAACTGAATCTGCACCTTGTTCTACAACTATAATTTGGAAATCACTAACTATATAATGATCTACATCAACTACAATGATTAATTCAATTTCAAAATTTTTTGCAGCCTGTTCACATATTTCTTTTATACGCTGTGGACATGCATCTCCATCTATTATTATTCTCATAGAAGCCTCCCTATTACTTATAATTATGATACATTTACTAAAGTGTTAATAAGAAAATAGCTGAAAGTAAAACTCAGTTCAATAAATTTAATATTTGAACTGAGTTTTACTTTCAATAGGTTATTTTCCTTCAAATATTCCATAAACAACAGGCTTCTTATCTTTTACCATAATTATTCCTTTTGCTATAACTGTATCTATATCAAGATTTTTATCTAATATGCACAAATCTGCATCCATATTTTTTTCTATCCTACCTTTGTTTTTAAGCTTCAATATTTTTGCAGGATTTGAGGTCACTGCTCTTAATGCTGTTTCAAGTGGAATATTTTCAATTAAGACACACTCTTTTATTGCTTTAATTAAACATGTGGATTTTCCTATTCCAATGCCTATATATTCTTTTTTCTCATTAAATATTGGCATGCTCCCCTGTCCATCTGATGAAAGTGTAAAATTATCTTGATTTACACCTTCTTCCAGCAATCTTTTAAGGCCTTTGGAAAATCTTACTTCACCATCTGTTTGTTCCCAGAAGTCAGGGTCATCGCTACCTGTAAAATCAATGTATCCACCATCTTTTGCATATTTTAAACATTCTTCAAACAATTCTTGATTTCTATTAATATGTGTAGGTAGAAATTGGGACATAGGTATTTCAGTTTCTTCTAATGTTTTTTTAATTAAATCGATTTTTCTCTTGCCATCGCCTAAATGAATGTTGATTATACCTGCTTTTCCTGACAGCATTCCTCCAACTCTAGCATCTGCAACTGCTCTTGTAAATTCCTCAAACGTTGGCTGAGATGAACGATGGTCAGATATGGCAATTTCTCCAATACCAATAATTTTGTCCACAACCATTATATCTTTGGTAATCTCTCCAGTTATGGTTTTCAAAGGAATTCTGTATGATCCTGCATATATAAATGTTGTAATTCCTTCTTCTTCTAGCCCTCTTGCCTTTGCTAAAAGAGAAATCATATCTCGCCCAATGCCATCAGTTCCAAGACATCCTACTACTGTTGTAACACCTGCAGTTGTAATACCTGTTAGAGTTGCCTCTGGAGTTCTTGTAGAAAATCCACCTTCTCCTCCGCCTCCTAAAATATGAACGTGAGAATCAATAAATCCAGGAACTAAAAGTTTGTTTTCACCATCGATTTCAATAACATCAACAGTTCCATTCATTTCAACTAATATGTTATCAGCTATATGAGCTATTTTATTACCAATGAGCATAACATCCTTAACACCAATATGCTCTGGTTTATATACATCTGCTTTTCTTATTATTGTAATCATAATTATTCCCCATTCCTTTATTTGATGATCTTAGTTTTTAAATTTATGTATATTGCAATATTATTTATTCAATTTAAATTTAGCTTAATCTGTCCAGTGAATAAACATCTTTTCTTCTGTGTTTTAATAAAGGAAGTTCATTTCTTACTTTTTTAATGTAGTCCAAATCAATTTCCTGTATTATGTATCCTTCCTTTTCATCCATGCGATTTATTACATCGCCCCAGGGTGACACCACTATTGAGTTGGCATATGAATGATATGATGATGTATAATCCCTAGCAGGAGATACACCAATTGTATAAACTTGATTATCCAAGGCCCTTCCTCTAAAATGAAGCTCCCAATGTGCTGGTCCTGTTGTCATGTTAAAAGCTCCTGGTATTATTATTACTTCCGCCCCTTCATTTGTCATAAGTCTGCTTAATTCAGGAAACCTAATATCGTAACAAACCGCAAGTCCAATTTTACAAAATTCTGTTTTAAAAACAGTCACATCATTGCCTGGTGCAAATGTATCTGACTCTTTGAAATATTGGCCACCTTCAACATCTATATCAAACAAATGCATCTTCCTGTGTTTTGCTATTTGCTCACCACTTCTATTAAATACATATGAGGTGTTGTATATTTTATTACCTGCTATTTCCGGAATAGTACCTGCAACTACGTAAATACCAAATTTTTTAGCAGCATCACTTATTGCTTTATAGGCAATACCACCTTCTTCTTCACCAAAGGCTTTAAAATATGAATTATCATAAGGACAGCAGAACATTTCAGGCAACAC
>JBGUET010000087.1:0-8411 GCA_041821225.1 Sedimentibacter sp. | reverse complement strand
AACCCTTGATTGCTCCTCCAGTATCAAGAGCTGTTGCTAACCCATAGTCAGGACTGCCATCTGTGGAAGCTATATAAAGCTTCGTTCCAAGAGGTATTACACTAGGGTCTACTGCAACTGTACCTGGCTGTGCATATGCGCCAGATGCCGTTATACCATATTCGAAATCACCAGGACGCTTCCCCGTGCTTTCATAGGATAAATCATAGGCTGTAGCTACCATTTCAATTTCATTTTCATAACGAAAACCGCCTCTAGATGTTGCTACAACATGTTCCTTTGTTCCTATTTCTTTTATTTCATCTACAGGGTCCTCATATATAATTTCTTCTTCCAATGAACTGGAAACAAGCTTTCCGTCAAAATATAATTTCTTATACACGGATTTTTTCATTCCATCGGACCCTTCTTGGACTACCTGCTCGTAGTCAACATATTGTTCGTTGTTATATATTATTTTTGTCTCATGTTTAACGCTGCTTGTGTCAAAATAATACCTTGATTCTTCTAATGGAGGTTTGGCATTAACAGATTCCTCGGTATCTGCAAATGCAACATTATTAGAGTTCCCTTCTTTACTATAGTAACTAGCAATAAGACTAATTATTACTACAGTTAAAATAATAAAAGGGTATAGTTTTTTCTTTTTCATTTTACCACCAACCTTTAATAATATCCGAAAATTGACCACTATCGTGTCAATCAAAGGTATAAATTTTTACTGGAAAAATTTACTTTTTGCATAAGTATTAACTTGTGCATTATTGGCAATCCCTTTTCAAAATCTTTTTAATTTTGAACAAGTTGCATTATATATCAGTTTTGAATAATTTACAAGCTTTTTTTATAAAAATGATATAAATGCTGTATTTGTGCTATCACAAACTATTAAAATGCACTATGAAAAGTAAAAATTTCTGTAATTAACACTTATTATTTACAAATATTATAATATTATTCCATATAATATAAAAAAAGCAACCATTTTCCGGTTGCTTTTTTATGTATTGTTTATTATAGTTTTGTATATTTATAAAAACTTATTTCGTTATAAAGTTCTTTCATAATTTTTTCAAACATAACGCCTTCACAACTAGGAGTATTTGCATCATTTGTTATAGCAACCGCCAAAGATACAAACCTAGAAGCCTCTTCTATTGCCTCAGGAAGTATTTTGCCGTTTAACAAATATCCAACAAATAGTGAAGTAAATAAATCTCCAGTGCCAGGGAATCTTTTATCTACATAATCAAATGGGATTTTCCAGTACTCATTGTTTTTCTTGTCGTAACACACATTTATATGTTCACCATATTCAGTTGTAACACCAGTTATAACCGTTATATTTGGTCCCAAAGTACCAAGTCTATTTAAATAAGTTTTTATCATACTAATGCTTATTTTTTCTGAAGAATACTTTTCCCCAAGCAAAATACTAACTTCCGTCATGTTTGGGGTTATTATGTCCGCCTTATTTACAAGCTGACTCATTTTCTCAATCATTTGGTTGGTATAGGTTTTATATTTAATGCCGTGATCTCCCATAACAGGATCAATTACTATTAAAGCTTGTTTTTTTCTCTTAACCTTTTCAATTATATCAAGCATAATGGTTATTTGCTTTTCCGAACCTATAAAGCCACTATATACACAATCAAATTCTGCATTATTTTTTTCCCAATAATTATAATATTCTTTCATGTGTTCAGTAAAATCAAAAAAATAAAAATATTTATATTCCGAATGGTTACTGAGAATTGCAGTGGGCAAAGGGCAAACTTGACAACCTAATGCTGATAAAATTGGTAGTATAACAGTCATTGAACACCTGCCTACCCCCGACATATCATGAATTGCTGCAATTTTAGGAACGTTTTTCATATTGTAAACCTCGCTATTTATTTATATTTCACCATTATAAATATAGACTTGTTCTATTACTTTAAAAAGATACAGATTTACAGTAATTTAAGGTAACAGTTAAGTAAGGCAAAATATAATATTTCCTAATACAAAACAATATGTTATTACAAACTTTTTTCTATAACTTTAATTCATAGCCCACGTTATTGACATTTGTCATAAACAACTGTACAATTCATATTAGTTAATAATTTTTCAATAATAATTATTAGATTCAAACAATGAATACAATTGTTTTAGAAATTATAAAATTATCCTACTGAATTTTTATATTTTTTGAATAATACATACGTCCACAGCGACTGGAACAAAGTCGTTAGTAAATAAATTAGGAGAAATAAAATGGGAGAAAGTTTAAAAGAAAAGGTTTATTCAAGAAGAGACATGTTAAAGAATGCTGGAAAAGCTACAGCAGGCATAGCCATTGTTGGCGTATTACCATCATTCCTCGCTGCATGTTCACAAGAAGCGGCACCAGAAGAGGTAGCTGCAACTGAAATACCTTCAAAAGAAGTTTTAAGCTATGAATATAAGGAAGCAAGTAAAGATGCACCAGCATTTCCTTTTACTTATCAAAAATTGGATGTTGTAACAACACAAGAGAGAGCTTATGCATCTTTCTTCAACAAAGGTGGATGTTGCATAGCAACTGCTGATGCATTAATTGGACAACTTGCGGATAACACAGGATATCCATTCAATCAAATACCTATGGACGCTTTTAAAATTGGTGCTGGAGGATGGGGCGCTGCAAGTCTTTGTGGTTCATTAGCAGGTTGTGCCCGTACCATAAGCATGGTGGTACCAGCTGAAGATGCACAAGGACTAGTAAACGAGTTATTCACTTTTTACAAAGAAACTGCATTACCAATATATCAACCAGAAGTAACAAACGAAACAGTTATTGCAGGGTCTGTTAACTGTGGAGATTCAGTAGGTCAATTTATTGAAAAAACAGGATATGCAATGGCAGATCCTGAAAGAAAAGCAAGATGTGCCGGTGTTGCTGCTGACTGCGCAGGAAAAACAGTAGAAATTCTCAATTCATACTTTGGAGTATAAAAATGGGTAGAATTGGAGCACCAGAACTAGTTTTAATATTAGGAATAGCTCTTGTAATATTTGGCCCTTCTAAATTGCCTGAAATAGGTAAATCACTTGGTTCAGCTATAGGTGAGTTTAAATCTCATTCCAATAAAGCAACCCAAGATTTAGATACAGAAATAAAGGATTAATCAAAATTGAGTAAAAGAAAAGCTGTGCGCAAAGCACGGCTTTATTTTTACTCGATTTTAGTGATATAAAAATATCAATTCAAATATTGCAGTTGACAAAATTTTCATCATATGATAGTCTATCATGAATAATTATTTTTGTTTTAAGAACAATAAATACATAAGAAAAGGAGATATAAAATGGCAAGAATTATTAATGAGCCATCCAGAACATTTGGAGAATATTTACTTTTACCAAGTCTAACTACAAAAGATTGTATTGTTGAAAATGTTGACTTAAGCACACCAATTTGCAGATATAAAATAGGTGAAGAACCTGATTTGAAACTTAATATACCTTTCACTTCCGCTGTCATGCAATCTATTTCTGATAATAACATGGCAATTGCCCTAGCTAAAAATGGTGGAATATCATTTATATATTGCTCACAGTCAATTGAAAGTGAAGCAGAAATGGTTCGAAAAGTAAAGAAATACAAAGCAGGATTTGTTATTAGCGATTCAAATCTTACACCTAATCACACTTTGCAAGATGTTTTGGAGCTAAAACAAATAAAAGGTCACTCAACAATGGCTATAACTGATAACGGAACTTCTGACGGAAAGCTATTAGGAATAGTTACAAGCAGGGACTACAGAACTACAAGAGATCCCCTTGATAAAAAAGTAGAAGAGTTTATGACGCCTGCAAATTCTCTAATTGTTGGTTATGAGGGTATTTCACTTACAGAAGCAAATAACATTGTTTGGGAACATAAATTAAACTCGTTACCAATTGTCGATAAAGATTTCAATTTAGTTTATATGGTGTTTAGAAAAGATTATTCAGATGACAAGGACAATCCACGTTCACTCCTTGATAACCAAAAAAGATATATTGTAGGCGCTGGTATTAATTCAAGAGACTACAAAGAAAGAGTTCCTGCACTAGTGGCAGCAGGTGTAGATGTTGTTTGTATCGACTCATCTGAAGGATTTAGCGAATGGCAATCAGATACTATAAAATGGGTTAAAGAGAATTATGGAAATAGCTTAAAAATAGGCGCTGGAAACGTTGTTGAACAAGATGGTTTTAATTATTTGGCAGATGCAGGTGCTGACTTCATTAAAATAGGAATAGGCGGAGGATCTATATGCATTACCAGAGAGCAAAAAGGTATTGGTAGAGGCCAAGCTTCCGCAGTTTTAGATGTTGCTGCAGCTAGAGACGCATATCTAGAAAAAACGGGAATATATGTTCCAATATGCTCAGATGGAGGCATTGTACTAGATTACCATGTAACAATGGCTTTGGCTATGGGAGCCGACTTCGTAATGCTTGGAAGATATTTTGCAGGATTTGATGAAAGCCCTACTTCAAAAATAAAATATGGCAATGGTTATGTAAAAGAATATTGGGGTGAAGGTTCTAATAGAGCAAGAAACTGGGCTAGGTACGATTTGGGAGGAAATGCTGGTCTTCAATTTGAAGAAGGTGTTGATTCTTATGTTCCTTATGCTGGCAAGCTTGATGATGGCCTTGGTGCCACACTGCATAAAGTAAAATCAACTATGTGTAATTGCGGATCGAGAACAATAAAAGAACTTCAGTCTAATACAAAGCTTGTTCTAGTTTCTGCAACAAGCATCTCTGAAGGTTCTTCTCACGATGTAATTTTAAAAAATCAATAAGTTTAGTAATATTAAATTTGTTTATGAAAAAACCACAAACCCGAGAATTAATAGTTGAGTTTGTGGTTTTTATTATGCAATTAGCAATATGAATCAGTATGTATTCTTGTAAATAAATACATAAAATACAACCCATTATTTTCTATGGTTTTTTATTATAATGTGAAATTAAATTCCTAGAAAATTAACTTATTACTATTTTTCTTCGTCTGAATCTTCTTCGTCTTCATCGTCAAATAATTCATCAAGTTCTGCTTCATCAAGAATTTCATCAAAAGCTTTTGTAACTTCTTCATATTCATCATCTGACTCAATACTTAAAAGTTCGAAGCTTCCATCTTCATGTTCTTCAAAACCATATAAGAAAACTTCTCCATCTTCCTGATTTTCTACTGGCAACAAAGCTATGTAATCTTTGTCTTGAACTGGGAAAATGCTAATGATAGCACATTCAATTTCAGTTCCATCTTCAAGGGTAATTGTCATCATTTCTTCGTCGTCATCACAACCGCAGTTACATCCATCATCTTCACAGTTACAACCTTCATCACCGCAATCGCAGCCAAATAATTCTTTATCTTCACTCATTTTTTATACATCCTTACATTAAATTTTATCCCATATTATTCATGGATACATAAACTTTAACAGAATAACATTTAAAAAGCAACATGATTTTTAAAAATTTATTTAGTATTCCCTTTACATATTGGCATTAAATTTTATATCTCTCTTGTCATCAATCCCAGTCTTATAGCTATTTTCTTTTTCTCTCGTATTATAATCCTTTTCTATTTCATCTTTCCAGGTTGAATCAACTGAATTGCCTTGTCTGAAATTGCTTATTGCTTGGCTTACTACTTTGTAATTCAACTGTGTTCCCATACTATCACAGCAGAAATTTACAGCTCGGTCTTCGCTGATACCTATATTAGATGCTGTTTTAATTGCATCAATATTTGCACCAAGAAATATAAAATCCCAAGAATATTTTGATTTCTGTTGCTCAATCATTTGTTTAATTTTGCTATGTGTAAATTCATGACTTGAATTCTCCATACCATCAGTAATAATCACAAAAATAACTTTTTCTGGACGTTCTTCTTCTTTTGATTCTGATAATATCTTTCCTATTCTGTTGATGGTATTTCCCATGGCATCTAAGAGTGCTGTAGTTCCCCCAACAAAGTATTCTTTTTTTGTGATAGGCTTTATTTTTCTAATATTAAATCTGTCATGAAGCAATTCAAAATTATTGTCAAACAGCACTGTTGTTACAAAAGCTTCACTATTCTCTTTTTTTTGCTTTTCTAGCATTGAATTAAATCCACCTATAGTGTCCTGTTCAAGTCCGGACATTGAACCGCTCTTGTCTAAAATAAATACCAATTCCGTTAAGTTTTGTTTCATAATTACCCTCCATATATTTTATAAATGTAGGATAACACTTTTTAAAAATAAAAAGGTCGCATTAAATGCGACATTAAACTCCTAGTAAATTTTGCTCAAAAGCAAACAATGCTTCATTAATTTCAAATATGTTATAACTTCCTCTTTCAATGAAAAATTCAATAATTATATCAAATTTATTATTGTGAGACATAGCATAGCCTGCCTTTCTTAATAGATCCTTCGTTTCATCTATATTTAGTTCCAAAGAAATAGCTAAGGCGAGCACAGTGTTTTTTCTTGGTTTATAAAACTCGTCAGACCTGATCTTAGAAAACAGCTTTCTGTCAATATTGGCTTTTTTATAGGTTTCAACATCAGTTTTTCCCTTTTCATCAATTAAACGAAATAACATATCTGTAAAAGTTTCATCCAGATTTTTTACTAAATCCTCTAGCCTTCTATTTTTTTTTGTCTTGAATATGCTAATAGGTTCGTTGTAAGCACTATGATTTGTACACATTTCAAAATCTTCAACTATTATACTTCGTCTGTTTTCACGTCTATCATCCACATAGTTGTCATCAATGAATTTTTCAATTGATGACAATAGCTTTTCACTGATTTCAACGGCTTTTTTATCATAAACAATTAAATAAGCCATCATTTCATTTCCAAGCAAAAATTCTCGAATTGATGAAACTGCAATTCTAAATGCTTTTTCCATTGGATAACCATATATGCCTGATGATATTAAGGGAAATGCAATTGATTCAATATTAAATTTTTTGGCAAGATTGAGAGAATTCAAATAACATTCGGTCAAATATTTTTCCTCATTGCTGTCACCACCACTCCAAATAGGTCCAACCGTATGAATAATGTATTTTGCAGGCAGACTATACGCCTTTGTTATTACTGCTTCTCCAACTTTGCATCCCCCTATTAAGTCACATTCTGCCTGCAGCTCTTCAGCTCCGGCATTATTGAAAATGGCTCCACACACTCCACCACCCATTTTAAGCTTTGAGTTTGCGGCGTTCACAACAGCATCCACTTCCATCTTCGTTATATCATTTCTTATAATTTGTAATGGCATTGCTTGCTCCTTTATGATATGACATTTATTGCTTTACACAGAATTAGAACATTGAAGTACTCACCGTCAAGCAGACTTTAGAGCACTTCAATATTCTGACTCATTAAATATTCGTATTTTTTTCGTTTTTATGTAAAAATTTATTTAGCCACAAAGTTTGTAATGTTGTTCGCAAATTTTGCTGCTATCTTCCCTATATTTTCTATTCTTTCAATATCTCCATAATCATTGGCTGTTTCCATTAAAGCAAATTCAGGTGGAAGCATGAATGTTTTATTTATATTTAATGCGCTTATTAGCTGCTGTGCAATTATATCACTTCCGCTGAAACCAGAAACTATTATTGCATAAATAAATTTATCATAAAATTTTACTTTTCTAAACAAGGCTGTTAAGCGGTTAATTGTTGCAGACATATTAGCACTTATAGCATCATTGTAATTTGGACACAACATAACAAGAATATCACAGTCAATTATTGCAGGATAAACCTCTTCAACCATAACTCCCCCGTAGAAACAATTGTTGCTTTGGGAATAATGTTTACATGCCTTGTATGAACAGCCTTTACAGTCCTTAACGGAACCATTCTCTATGTGTATTTCATTAATATCATATTCTAGCAAGTTTTCTTTTACCTTTTTCCACAGAGAAAATGTATTTGATATACTGTCATTGCTAGCATGGAGTGCTAAAATTTTAGGTTTTTTAATTTTAGTAACATTGAAATTCATCAGTTGATCAACAACTTTTTTGCAATCTTGAAAGCAAATATCTTCAAGGCTTATGTTAGAATCGGAAATTTTTTTTTGTGTTTTAAGATTTTTCAATGAACCAGTTGCTTCAGATAGTGGTCTTCCTGGAAAAATACATCCTGCCATATTTGCATACAATATGGTCTTTCTTGCAGTATCTCTTGAAAACAATTCGTTGTTGCTGTTTATTATTACGCTACCAACTGAATTCTCCATGTAGTTACTGCCTGATATTCTAATTTTTTCAAGCATTTTAAAATGTTCAATATTAAGCCCCGAATCACCTAACTCCACAGCAAATAATATTCTCTTGTTCTTCATATCTGTCATTTTATCACT
>JBGUET010000086.1:0-8423 GCA_041821225.1 Sedimentibacter sp. | reverse complement strand
ATAATAAAGCACCATAGACTTCAATATATGAACTGATGTGCTTATGGATGTAAAATCATCAAATTCAACTGGAAGCAGGCGCTCTTGCTGTCTTATTTCTATATTTCCTTAAAATCTGAGATTTATTACATCTCCAAATAATCTAACTGTATTCCCTACTGTAAATTTAACATATCTGGCTACTGCTTTAGGTATTTATATCATTTTTTACACCCCCAATGTAAAAAAGATTACTAATGATATAATATATTTGTTAATATAATTTTAGCATATTATTGAGAAAAATACCAATAAAATATTCCTTAAAATGGCAATTGCTTTACCTTCTAATCAAACTTCCCATATCTCATTAAAACCTTAACCCAATGCACTATACTGAGTATGATGTAAGTTGTAATAAAAACCTTTCATCTCAAGTAGTTCCTTATGGCTACCACGCTCAATAATTTCTCCATCATTAATAACCATGATCATGGTGGCATCTTTAATGGTGCTTAAACGATGGGCAATAACAAAACTGGTGCGTCCCTCCATTAAGTGTAACATGGCTTTTTGAATATTAATCTCTGTTCTAGTATCCACACTGCTGGTTGCTTCGTCTAGAATCAATATAGCAGGATCCGATAATATCGCTCTAGCAATGGCAAGTAATTGACGTTGCCCTTGGCTTAGATTACTGCCTTCCTGAGAGAGTAAGGTATTATAACCTTCAGGCAATTGACGTATAAAAGGATGAGCATAGGCACGTGTTGCAGCTTCCTCTACTTCGTCGTCTGTGGCATTCAATCGTCCATAGCGTATATTCTCTCGCACAGTTCCTGAAAACAAATAGGTGTCTTGTAATACAATTCCCAGTTTGTTTCTAAGGCTATGCTTCTTGATTGACCTTATATCAATACCGTCTACAGTAATTGATCCACTGTCTATTTCATAAAACCGTGTCAGTAAATTGATAATTGTCGTTTTACCTGCGCCTGTTGGTCCAACAATGGCAATGGAATCCCCAGGCTTAGCATTAAAGTCCGCCTTTTTAAGTACCTTTTTCTCTGGATTATAACCAAAATCCACTGCTTCAAATACAACATGGCCATCCACATGATTAAGTACCTTAGCATCTGGCTCATCTTGCATTTCTAACACATGGTCCATAGTTTCAAACACACGCTCTGCACCTGCAATAGCCGATTGAATGCTGTTATAAGTATTCGCTAGCTGCATTAGTGGCCTACCAAATTGTTTGGAATAATTCAAAAATGCAGCAATTAAACCTACTGTCATAGTGCCTTTTACGACCAAATAACCCCCGGTACCTGCTATGATGGCAAATTGAATATTGTTCATCAAGTTCATGGTTGGACCCATAAAGCCACCAAATATTTCTGCTCGTGTTGATGCAGCTTTAAGGGATTGATTCACTTCTTTAAATTTTTCTATCACTTGTTCTTCTTTACCAAAAACTTTCACCACCTTCAGCCCTGTTAGGTTCTCTTCAATAATGCCATTCAATTCCCCTAAATAAGTTTGTTGAGCTTTATAATTTTTACGGGTATACTTACCAATAAACTTAACAACTGTATAGATTAATGGCACTGTAACCATGCTCACAATAGCCATTTGCCAGTTAAGCATCACCATAATAATCACAACACCAGTAAAAGAAAGCACACTGGAAAATAGTTGAGCAATACTCTGGGACAAAGTGGTGTTAATATTCTCAATATCATTAGTAAGACGACTCATTAATTCTCCATTGGAATGCTCATCAAAGAATTTAAGAGAATAACCTATCATCCTATTAAAAAAGTCTCTACGCATATTCTTAATTACCTTTTGAGAGATACCAATTAAGATAAATTCCCCCAAATAGGATGTGAGTGCAGCCATCACATAGACACCAACCATAGCCAATAAAACGATACTTAATCCCTCAGTAATCCCCAGTGATATGAATTTATCAATACTTAAGGCTATTAAGTAAGGGCCCAGAAGTCCTAATAAAGTTGAACCCCCTACAAAAGTGAGAGCTATAAGTAACCAGAATTTCTGCACACTGATATATGTCCAAATCCTGCGCAATGTACCTTTTGTGTCATTGGGCTTTTCTATCTTTTGCATGCCTCTAAATGCCCCTGGATGATGACCACCTGGTCCAGGTCCTTTAGGCATAAGTACTGGTCTATCCTCATTTCTGTCATTATGCGCCATATACGTCACCTACTTTCCTAATTGCGATTCATAAATTTCTCTGTAGGCTTGATTGTCTTTCATCAATGTCTCATGAGAACCATTCCCTACAATACAACCTTCTTCAAGAACCAGAATCCGATCCGCATCAAGAATACTACTAATTCTTTGAGCTACAAGAATCACAATGCTTTTACCTGTAATCTCTTTCAAGGATTTCTGTATCTTGGCTTCTGTTGCCACATCCACAGCGCTTGTGCTGTCATCTAATATTAGAATATATGGCTGACGCAATAAACCTCTTGCAATGGAAATACGTTGCTTTTGCCCACCAGAAATATTCATCGCTTTTTGTCCTAGTTCCGTTTCGTATCCAGCCTCAAAACTTTCTATAAACTCATGAGCACCTGCTACTTTAGATACTCTTAGTACTTCTTCTAATTTGGCATCCTCCTTACCGTATGTAATGTTCTCCATAATTGTCCCTGAGAACAAAAATGTCTGCTGAAGCACCATACCAATATGGTTTCTTAAAGCATTTCTATTGATGTCTTTAACATTCTTACCACCTATGGTGATACTGCCATTAGTCACATCATAAAGCCTTGGAATCAAATTGACCAAAGACGATTTACCTGAACCAGTAGAACCAATAATAGCCACTTTCTCTCCTGGTTTGGCCACAAAAGAGACTCCTTTCAACACCGGCTCTTGGGCATGACTTCCATAACTAAAGGTGACATTATCAAATACTAAATCTCCAGATAGGCTATTAACAAATTCGGTCTCTTTAGCATCTGTAATATCAGGCACTTCATCAAATACTTCGCCAATTCTTTCAGCTGATGCCTGCCCTCTTGAATACATCATCATCATGTTAGCAAACATCATCAGAGAATTCAGCAATTGAAGTAAATAATTAATAAATGCCATTACTTTACCTACTTGCATTTGCCCATTTTGCACTTCCACATTACCGAACCATAAAACAGCAACCACCCCCACATTAAGAAGAATCATAGTCACAGGTGACATTACGGCCATGGTTCTCGATACGGTAACAGTAGTCTTAGAAAAATCTTCATTGGCTTCAGAAAAACGGTCTTTTTCAAAATCTTCCCTAACAAAAGCCTTCACCACACGTATGCCTGATAAGTTCTCCTGCATAACAGTGTTAACCCGGTCTAACTTCTGTTGAACAATTCTATAGAGAGGAAAGCCCTTACTTAGAATAATGGCCATTGCCCCAATTAGTATTGGTACCAACGCCAGTAGTATCAAGAACAATCTTGGGCTAATAATATAAGTCATAATGAGACTGCCAATAATTTGCAAGGGTGACCTTACCATAATACGCATCATCAACATGACAATTCTTTGTACTTGAACAATGTCATTGGTCAAACGTGTAATTAAATTCCCAGTCTTAAGACGATCTACATTCCCATAAGATAAGTTCTGAACATGGGTAAATAGCTCATCTCTAATATCTGTACTCATGTTAATGGATGCCTTCGCTGAGAAATAAGAACAACCCACACCACCTACAAAACCGATTAAAGCAACTCCTAACATTAGTACAAGGGTGGATAACACATAATCCATGTCCTTATTAGCAATACCAACATCCACAATACGTTGCATAAATAAGGGCTGCATTAAATCCATCATCACTTCTAACAACATAAAAAGAGGCGCTGCAACAGCTAGAAGCCAGTAAGGCTTTAAGTATTTAAACATTTTTACCATTTCTATTTCTCCTACACCTAAGTAATCTGATCAATATTTGTAATGTTAGCACAAACAGATTTATTCTGCAATATTATATTACTGTGAAATTGTAGTTTAGACGGTCATAGGCGGACATGGGGGCGTTTCATCTGTCATACTCGATTCCTTTTCCAATAATTATTTTGCATATACAATTAGTTTATTTAAAGACATTGATTGTTTTTTAAAAAATTCTATTGATGTATTTATCAATCAAAAAGAACCGTACCCATTATCTTCAAAAGCCAGAGAATTTAAACAATTCTCTGGCTTTTTCATGGGCAAACTACAATTTGTTTATTTTTTATATTACCTTCTTATTTCACTCCTAAGTTCAAACTTATAATATCTATTCTATATCCACACTTTCAAATTCCAATTCACCACTAACTATTACATCAATAGAGAAAGCTTTTTGCCCATCATCGATATAAAGTGTACCTGATAACGTTGCCTGTCCTTCAGCAATTGCTGTGACTTTGCCGTTTTCATCTACTGTAACTACAGAAGGATCTGAAGACTCTGCTGTCAATGTATAAGGTAGTTTCCATGGCATTATTGGAAGTAATTCAGTTGTTGTACCAGGTGTTAAAGCAATACCATCTTCCAACCCCACTGAAACTAAAGGTAAAGTTTCGTAAGATTCTTCTTCATCTATTTCGTTATAGTGAATCGTCTCAGCATCAAGCATAGGCTGAGCTGTACCAAAAATTAATACAGGATCTATGTCATCATCCACACGATATACAACACTAAGGTCCTTAGCAATTATAAATTTTGCCAATGCAACACCATTATCGTCAAAGGTGGCCTCCACAGGATAGAACCAGTCCGAAACCAGCGCATCTGGATATTGGATTGTATATGCTCCGTTATTGCTGTTTAAGCTAGTTGCTGCTGTAGGCAAATGATCAAGAATCGCCGTTGCCGAACATTCGCTTACCTCCAATCCTTCATTTACAAAATCATATATACCGTCAGGAGAAATTGATACATCCCCAGTGTGAGTAACTGTTATTTGCTGTCCATCCTCTGATAATAAAAAATCAATATTGATTGGGTTTATAGCATCTGCATCAGATTCATAGTGACCAACTCCATTATCATCCACTAAAAGAACAAAAGGCAAAATCAGCGTATCTGCCCAATCTTGTGATTCACTGCCTTCCATAAGTCTAAACTCAAACATCACACAATCGTTAGAAAGATACTTCATCTGAAGAGAAGCATTGTTGTATTGACTACTATCATTACGTGTAAACTCTCCAGACAAAGTCTCCCAGACCGCTGATGATACACTGGGCATTTCAGAGGAATTAGTTGTAGTAATGTCTTTTGATTGAGAAGCATCTGCGGTTGTTTGTAACGGCTGTCCACATCCCACACAGCAAAGAATAACGGTTAATAAAACCCAAAAATATTTAAATAACTTGTTCATGCCTCTACCTCCTAGATAATTAAATTATAGATATTCTGAATGATTTTACTACCGCCTGAATAATGAACCTCCACAACATATTGACCTGACTTACATTTATAATTTGAACCCACGTTAGAATATCCATCCCAAGCAAACCACCCTACCTCATTGTTAGTCATTCTTGCTGGTCCAGTCTGCTCATAAACGGCATTTCCATTACTATCAATAATCTTGATAATCAATTGTTTACCTTTTATATCTGTACACTGAATACTAAACTTATTTCGTTCTACACCTTTAGAATCTATAATTTTATCAAAAGACTTGAAAGAAATCGCAGATGTACAAGTGTGTTTAATTTTATAGTTCCAAGTATAGTCAATATTGTTTTTAACTGTAGTTGCAGTCAAAACAAAAGTATAATTTCCAGTAGGAAACGGACCATAATTACATCCGAAGTTTTGTTTATGATTTATTCCCGACTTTATATAAAAAGGTTTCCATTTAGCCATTGTCTGTCCAGAAGAGCTAAGTACTTTGGCTTCAATATACAAATCCGTTTTATAAGCTTCTGACAGATTACTAACATTATTTAAGTTGAAACTCATATAAAAATTTCCGTTATCATTTTTAAAACTTTTATTTTTGCTCACCGTAACATAGTGTTCGCTATAGTTATTTAAGGCCATTACAGGTGTATACGCAGATATAATAATTGATAATACAATTGATAATGATATACAAAACATCAATTTTCTTTTTAATGATTTTTTCATCATATTCCTCCCTTTCATCCTGTTAAATAAGATTTGTTCATGGACAGCCTCATTTGATCACACTGAAGCATCATTTTTTTGTTTACTTTCGGCACCGTCAATCTTTGTTATTATGGGATCCATACATAAACCTTAAGACCCTGTGAGCTCATATCTTCATTAAGAATTTCTGTAATCCATATCTCTCCGTTGCCCATCATAACACCTTCATAATTTGCAAAAAGATTACCACAATCCGTTTGTGCAATAGAAGTTTTAAAATCATCTGAAAGCAAGCTTCCTATATCATAGGTTGCAAATTCATCCGCTGTCTCAAAGGTTTTTGAACCAATGTCAATAGGATAAGATATTTTAGTCGCTAAGGAAGACCAGTCTTCATTTACAATATCATCCTGTACTTTCTCTACAAAACTCTGTACTTCAGCACTGTTTATATCAGTAAATGCAGAAAAATCAGCTTTATTATTAGTTTCATTATTGATCAAAATCCAATCAGCTCCAGCTAAAACATCTATATAATAAACATTACCCCTGTCGCTGACAGCATAATGAAACATGGCAGTAAATTTTTGCCCATCTTTTGAGTAATCACCTGCTGAGAATATATAAGCATGTTCCCCATCGATAATATCCTCACCGTCTGGTAGAATTACCGTACTAAATTCACCTCTCTCCTCCATTATATATTCCACAAGCACTAATGCATCATCCTTACTAAGAATTTCTCCATTATGGGTGTTTGCATGGGCATTATAGAATACACTGCCCATGTATGGTATATCACCTGGAAATTTTTTTATGGGATAAAGTTCCTCAAATTCTAAATCATAACCGTTATTCATTGTATAATAGACATTTTCATAATCTAAGTTTTCAATCACCGTTTGCCACAAACTGTCCATCATAAACCATCGCATTGAGTCTACATCAAATAAAAAGAATTCATCTTTTTGTTCTCTGTCATCGAGATTTGCAATCAGTGTAGAATCCGAATCCCAGTCAATTACAATTTCTTTTAAATTATCGTTGGGATATTGCGTAGTGATATAAAAATCCAGTCCAGTTAATTCAGAAAGCCCTTGAGCCAAATTTTCTACTGTAAGATCACCTGTATATTCAAACGGATGAGTTTCATAATCTGATCCAAATCCTGCACTCATATTAGTATATAGCATTGCTGTTTTATTTTCCGTCACAGGTTCGTTTTCTTGATCGTTTGGTGATGTCACTTCATTACTAGCACACCCTGTTAATAAAATACTAACACCCAATAATATTGCCATTGTTTTTTTAATAATCTTCATTGCATATCCTCCTTTAAAATTATTGCTTTTACAGCATATCAGTTATAATAAATCAAATTTATTGTTATTCGACACTTAACGTTTCCCTATAGGCTTTTCAACCTATTTCTGGGCTGTGTCCACCATTAACATATCCATGAACTCTTTTGCTGTAATCCGTGCACAATCCATATTGCCTCTCTTAAACAACAGATAGTCACCGTCAGTCCAAACACTTTGGAACACCACATCTTCCTGTAAGGCACTGAACCTTGTAATGCTCAGTTGAGGAGTAAAGTCATAATGGATAACAGCACCTGTTTGCATAACCACCTCTATACAGTAGTCTGGCAATGCCCGCACACTTTGAATGAAATTATCGTATTGGCCCATAGATCTACCCTCCTATCCAAAAAAATATTTTTACCTTTTAATCAGCATACAAGAAAACAGCTCTTGTTGCACCACCCATTGGGGTGGTTTTTAATCGTTCTTGTTCTATTTTTATATGCGCAATAAAAAATGCCCACAGCAAGCTGTGAACATTTGTATTAAGTATTTAGAAATCTACCTTAGTAAGCTGAACCTTGGAATGAACGCCAAGCTTGTCATAAATGATCCTTAATGCCGATTTCACAGTATTAGTAGAGATAAAAAGGCCATCAGCAATTTGTTTTACAGTGAGCCCATCCTTTGCCAGCAATGCAATTTCATGTTCACGGGGCGTCAAAACAGTATTTTGAGGGAAGATTTGTCTATTTATAGCTTTCATTCCAATATTTTGACGTCTACAAAGAGCTATGACGTCCTCCAATCTTTCCCTATTAAAACTTGTCGGCCGTACCAATTCTAATAAAGGTAACATCTCTTTGCCATATTCTGCAAATGGAAAATATACTTTATCCGGTAGTGCAATATTAAGGGCTCTCACCAAACTTTCCTGTGATTCTACATACTGTCCCTGCCTGTACTTGGCAACCGCAAAAAAAA
>JBGUET010000085.1:0-8435 GCA_041821225.1 Sedimentibacter sp. | reverse complement strand
TGTTCAAACTTCTCCAACCGTAAACTATAACATAAAAGTAGACACTACTGCCATTAAGCAAATAAGAGAAGACCTTAAAGAATCTATGAAAATATCTTACACTGATATTTTAGTAAAAATAGTTTCGAAAGTTTTGTTGGAATATCCTTTGTTGAACAGTTCAATAGATGGTAATGAAATTATAACAAGAAATTATGTGAATATGGGTGTTGCAGTTGCATTGCCTGATGGCCTTTTAGTTCCTGTCATTAAATTTGCCAATACAAAGGGATTAAAAGACATTTCCACGGAAATAAAAAGTCTTGGGCAGAAAGCTAAAAACAATGAATTAATTCCAGATGAGCTTAGAGGTGGAACATTTACTTTA
This sequence comes from Sedimentibacter sp., assembly GCA_041821225.1. GTDB lineage: Bacteria > Bacillota > Clostridia > Tissierellales > Sedimentibacteraceae > Sedimentibacter. The sequence goes on along the minus strand of JBGUET010000085.1, from coordinate 8,068 downwards.
AGCAATGTTGGCATGTATGGAATAGAATCATTTACTCCAATAATAAATCAACCAGAAGTTGCTATATTGGGAGTAAATGCCATAAATGAAGAAGCTAAAGTAATAAATGGAGAATTAAAAATAAAACCAATGATGAACTTGAGTTTAACTGCAGACCACAGAGTTGTGGATGGAGCTGTAGCTGCAGAATTTATGGCTAAGTTGAAAGAATATATAGAGAAGCCGGGACTTCTTTTATTGTAGGGAGGACATATGAAAATAGCAATTTTAGGTGGAGGACCAGGAGGATATGTTGCAGCCATACGGGCATCTCAGCTTGGAGCAGATGTAACCCTCATTGAAAAAGAACATATAGGAGGTACCTGCTTAAATAATGGATGCATACCAACAAAAGTGCTGCTCCATACATCAGAACAACTTGAAACAATAAACAAGGAGTACAAAGAAATTGGGATTAACTTGACTAATGTAGAAATAAACTGGAAACAGCTTCAAAAAAGGAAAGAAAAAATAGTTAGAATACTTGTAGGTGGAGTAGACGGATTATTAAAAAATAACAAAGTCACAAAAATAATGGGAGAAGGAAGTTTAAAAAATCAAAATCAAATTATAGTAAAAGGGCTTGATGGTTCAGAAACTGAGGTTGATTTTGATTATGCCATTATAGCAACAGGTTCAAAACCTGTTATAATTCCTTTGCCTGGAGTGAAATTACCTGGAGTAATAACCAGTGATGAAGCACTGTCGTTAGAGGAAGTTCCAAAAAGCATGGTTATTATAGGAGGAGGCGTCATAGGCGCCGAGTTTGCAGCCGTTTACAATGCCTTAGGATGTAAAGTTACAATTGTTGAAATGCTTCCTAACATAGTTGCAAACATGGATAAGGATATAGTACAGCCATTAAAGGATAAATTCACAAAAAACGGTGTTGAAATTTATGTAGACACAAAAGTAGTTTCTATTTCAGAATCCGCTGAAGGACTCTTAGTTAATACCACCTCAAAACAAGGTGAAAGATCATTTCCAGCAGAAAAAGTGCTGTTATCTATAGGACGGAAACCTGTGACAAGCAGCGTAGGGCTAGAAAATTTGGGGATAAAAATTGAAAGAAACGCAATTGTTGTTAACAAAAGTATGCAAACAAATATAGAAAACATATATGCCATTGGGGATTGTATAGGTGGGGTGATGTTGGCTCATGTTGCATCGGCTGAAGGCATAGTTGCTGTGGAATCAATAATGAATAAAAAATCTGAAATTGACTTTAAAACAATACCATACTGCGTTTACACCAAACCAGAACTTGCTGGGGTGGGTCTTACAGAAGAACAAGCACAAGCAAAAGGATATGATTTGAAAGTAGGAATTTTCCCAATGTATATTAATGGCAAAGCAATTATAGAAGGAGAAACGGAAGGTATTGTTAAATATATTGCAGATGCTGGTACTGGAGAAATACTTGGACTTCACATGGCAGGGTGTAGAGCCACTGATTTAATAGTTGAAGGAGCACTTGCCATACGCCTTGAAGCAACGGTTGAAGAGCTTATATCAACAATCCATGCTCATCCAACAATAGGGGAATCATTGTTAGAAGCAGCCCATGCTGTTTATGGCAATGCAATTCATATTCCAAAATAAATAGTTAACAAGCAAAGACATCTATATGGTGTCTTTTTTGTTATTATAGTATAATTTGTTGTAATTAATATATTCAAGTGTTAGAATCATTAATAAGTATTTCTATAATACTATTAATACTTTAAAAAATACTATTAAAATAGGAGGTGGAAAAATGACTTCCATCGGAATAATAGCAAATCCAGCTTCAGGAAAAGATATAAGAAGACTAGTATCTCATGCAACAGTTATTGACAATGGTGAAAAAACAAATATTGTTGAGAGAATTATTCTTGGGGCACAGGCCTTGGGTGTAGATAAGGTATATATTATGGCGGATTTTCACAATATGGGAAATAGGGTAAAGAAAGACCTTACCATAAGTCATGAATTAAAGTGCGAAATAGTTGTGTTGGATATGGTGAATTTTAACAGCATGAAAGATACACTAAATGCAACAGAAATTTTAGAAAATCACAAAGTGGGCTGTATAGTTACACTTGGTGGAGATGGTACAAATAGGGCTGTTGCAAAAGTTTTGAAGGACACACCAATAATTGCGGTTTCAACAGGAACAAACAATGTATATCCCGTAATGATTGAAGGAACAATAGTAGGAATGGCAGCTGCAGCAGTAGCCTCTAATCGATTTGACAAAAATACCTACGCTTTGAAAGACAAAATAATAGAAATATACAGAGACGATCAGTTAATAGATATAGCTTTGGTAGATGCAGTAATATCAAATGATTCATTTATTGGTTCAAAAGCCATATGGGAAATGGAAAGTGTGGAAAAAATATTCGTGACAAGAAGCCATCCTGCTTCAATAGGCTTTTCAGCAGTTGTAGGATGTAAAAAAATAATAATGCCTGAAGATGATTTTGGAGCATACATGAATGTTAACGCAAATGGTAGTTCTTTTAAAGTGCCTGTTGCTGCAGGAGTATTAGAATCAATCGTTGTAGATGAACCTATTGAACTTGGATTTGATGACGAATATGAATACATTGCAGACGATAGCGGTACAATAGCTCTTGATGGCGAAAGAGAAATAGAATTTAAAAAAGACCAGAAAATAATATTTAAAATATCAAGAAATGGACCATACCATGTAGATTTTATAAAGGCATTAAAAATAGCACAGATAAATGATTTTTTTAAAAACTAAAATAACATGTATTTTAGTTTTTAGTTTCTTGTAACTACATCACAGAAAAAATAATTCCTTATGTTATAATTAAGAAAAATATAAAATATGAGGGAAATTATAATGTCGATATTTGATTTTTTAATAAGAAAAGAAATTGATCCAAGAGATTTGAAAGATAAAAATTTAGTTTTAAACAAAAGCAGATGTCCGCAAAATCACAGCTGTCCTTCTGTTCGTGCATGTCCAGTTGACGCATTAACACAAAAAAAATTCGAAGCTCCTAAAATTAATTTAAATAAGTGTGTTAAGTGCGGAAAATGTCTAAGAGTGTGTCCAACAGGAGCAATTTCATTTCAATAATAAAAAAGAATAGAGATCTTTCTCTATTCTTTATTTTTTTTAACTAAATCTGTTTGTGGAAGCTCGTGAAATGTTTTCAAGAGCTTTTTCTGCATTATCAGAAAGATTAGGTTCAACTGAAATGTCTCCTAAAGAAACCATACCAACTAGATTGTTATTATCAACAACTGGAAGTCTACGTACTTGTTTTTCACTCATTATTCTTACTACTTCATGAACATCCATGTCAGGAGTTCCTACTACAGGATTTAAAGTCATAACTTCACTAATTGTCTGTTGCTTTTTCTGCCCTGGTGCTACTGATCTTAATGCAATATCCCGGTCTGTTACAATTCCAACTACACTGTCTTGCTTGCAAATTGGTATTGAGCCAACGTTGTATTGCTTCATCAATTGAGCTGCTTTTTCAATAGAATCAGTTGGTTTTAAACTAACTATTTCTTTTGACATTATTTCTTTTAATTTCATCATATCACCTCCAAATATATACTATCCATGAAAATTTAATTTATTACATTCTTAAAGAATTTTTAGTTGGAATTAATTACAATATTTAAGTATTAAGCTAATTAGCTTATTTATTGTTTTTATTCTTGTAAAATAATTTTAATAATAATATAATAAATAAAAAACAATAGAAATACTAGGAGTGTAATATAAAAGATAAAAGCGTGGGGGTAGGATGATGATATTTGATAAAATGTTCGTTAATGGCAGATTTTATACCATGAAAGAAGAAGGAAATATTGCTGATGCTATAGGTATTAAGGATGGTATAATTGAATTTGTGGGTATGAATGAAGAAGCAGCATCCTATGAAAGTGATGAAATAATAGATTTAGAAGGAAAAACAGTGGTGCCAGGACTTTCTGATTCTCATATGCACATGCATGCTTATTGCCAGAATAAAACTTCAGTTGATTTACAATCAGCATATAGCCTAGAGCAAATGATAGAGCTTATGAAGGAAAAGGCAAAGCAAACACCTGAGGGAAATTGGATTAAGGGAGTCAACTTTGACCAAAGCAAGTTTAAAGAAAATAGATTTCCAACTAGATATGATTTAGATAGAATCAGTACAAAGCATCCTATTGTTATAAAAAGATGCTGCCTTCATGCAATTGTAGTAAATTCATTGGCATTGGAATTTGCAGGAGTGGCAAAAGGCTATAATGCTGGTACAGGTGGAATTGTAGAATTTGACTCTAATGGTGAACCTAATGGAATATTAATGGAACAATGCACTAAAATATTTGATGAAATAATCCCTGACCCATTACTTGATGAAGGCCTTAAACGAAACATAATGTTCGATGTATTTTCAGATATGTCTTCAAAGGGAGTTACCTCTATTCACACTTATGCTGCAAAAGTATGGAATTATGGAGAGGACATTGAACTTTACAAAGCTTTTGAACGAGAGGGTCTTCTACCTGTAAGAGTTACAGTATGCTTGGATGAAATTTTTAAACCTGAAGTGCTCACGAAAGAACAAATAGAAAATCCTTATAGAATGGTGCAATACGGAGCATATAAATTGTTTGTGGATGGGTCCCTAGGCTCAAGGTCTGCAGCCCTTAAAGAACCATATTGTGATGATGATAAAAATAGAGGTTTTGTTATATGTACTCAGGAGGAATTGAATTATAGGGTTCTTCATGGTTACCAGTGTGGCCTTCAGCCAGCAATACATGCAATTGGAGATGCAGCATTGGACATGACACTCACTGCTATTGAAAATACCTTGAATGTTACAAAGAAAAAAGGAATGACTAAAGAAGAACAGAGTCATCGTCTTCCTTTTCGCATTATACACGCACAAATGGTTGATGAGAATTTGATTGAACGCATGAAAAAACTTCCCGTTATTTTGGACATACAGCCTGTATTTATATTTACTGATTTACATTGGATTGAAGAAAGATTAGGATATCATAGACTAAAATGGACTTATTGTTGGAAAACAATGTTGGATGAAGGATTAATACAAACAGGTGGGTCTGATTGTCCAGTAGAGTACTTTGATCCTATGAAAGGAATCTATGCAGCAGTTTCAAGAAAAGATCTTAATGGGTATCCAGGTGGCGGATATTTTCCAGAAGAAAAACTGTCTATGTATGAAGCATTTTGTTTGTTTACAAAAAATGTTCATATTGCAACTGGGCAGGAAGATAAACTTGGAACTTTAGAACTTGGGAAATTCGCAGATATGGTTGTACTTGATAGTAATCCATTTAATTTAAATGAAGAAGAGCTTTTAAATGTAAAAGTTTTATATACATTTGTTGCAGGTAAACAAGTTTATCCCCAAAAGCTTAATTTTATTGAAGGATAAATTTATAAATATAGTAAAGAAATAATATATGGAGGTGCAAAGATGAAAAAAATTAAGAAGGCAGTATATTACATATGTGGTGATCATAACTGGGGACATGTAAGCTACCTGGTTTGGGATGTATTGAAAGAAGAAGGGTATTTCAGCCCAGCTGGATTTACTTTTGACGGCAAAGAAGTTATGAAATATGTGGATGAAAAAGAAAATGAATATTATTTTGCATCAAGTGATATTGCAATATGCTTGGATTATCCAAAATATTTGCCAGAAATGAATAAGTATTTTGGAGATTTTAATATGTCTGGAATGGTAACTTGGCATGAAGGGACAAATGCTCCAGAAAAAGTGTTGACTTTACATACCATTGGAGATGTAAATTCTGGTTGCTATGGTCCTGCAGTTCCTTTATGTAATCATAACTTGATGAAAGCTATGAATGAAAATAGAAAAAAATTAGGACTAGATGATTTTAGTGTAGTTACTGAAGCAACACATTGGTCTGGGGCTCATAATGGTAGTGGTGACCCGGAATTGCTTCTTCAATATCCTGTGCCCATGGTTGATATAGAAGTTGGAAGTGAAGAAGAAAGCTGGTCAAACAAGGAAGCTTGTAGGGTTTTGGCACGTTCATTAGTACATGCTTTTGACGAGGACATAAAAATTCACAATTTGCTCTGTGTGGGTGGAGTTCATTTTGACCCTAATTTCGCTGAAGCGGTTTTTACTAAATGGAATGATGGAAAGGAATGTTTTGGAATTTCTCATATTATTGCAAATCAATGGCTTGTTTCGGGAGAATACGAAAATGAAAAAGGTATTAAAAAGGCTTCTGACTGCATAGATTCTATTGTTGGTGGAATCGATGGAATTGTTTTTCATGATAAATTGAAAGGTTGTTATAAAAATTTAGTTAGGGCCCTTGGAGAAAAATATAATGTTCCAATCATCAAGCACCAGGCATTAAGAACTCCTGAAAACATTAAATGGAATAATTAGTTACGGGGTTTTTAATTAATATTTAGAATACTGAAGTATTTATGAAGTTTTCATTTGTTAAAAAAACTCTTTAAATAGAATATTGATGTAATTAAATTAGTGTGATATAATTTTTTAATATTTTTTATTTGATGTTATATTGAACTATTGCAATAAAGGTTAAAAAGTTGCTAATCTAAGATTCTTTTAAAATAATATTACATAATCAGGAGGTCAAAATGAAAATAGAAACACAATGTCTGCATGAAGGGTATCATCCTAAAAATGGAGAGCCTAGGGTTCTTCCAATTTATCAGAGCACAACTTACACATATGATTCTACAGAGCATATAGGAAAGTTGTTTGATTTAACTGCTGAGGGCCATATGTATTCTCGTATTTCAAATCCTACAGTCGCTGCTGTTGAAGCGAAAATTGCTGCTATGGAGGGAGGAATAGGTGCACTATGCACAACATCCGGTCAGGCTGCTACTTTAATAAGCATGCTAAATATTTTAAAAACAGGAGATCACTTCATAAGTGTATCGGCAGTATATGGTGGAACTATAAATCTATTTGCTGTAACTATGAAGAGATTTGGAATAGAATGTACATTTGTAAATACAGATGCTTCAGAAGAAGACATTCAAAAGGAATTCAAAGATAATACTAAGGCAGTATTTGGAGAAACTATCGCCAATCCAGCAATTTCAATATTTGATATTGAAAAATTTGCTAATATTGCCCATAAAAATAATGTTCCACTCATAGTGGATAATACATTTGCTACTCCTGTTCTTTGTAAACCATTTGAATTTGGAGCAGATATAGTTGTTCATTCTACAACTAAGTACATGGATGGACACGCGGTGCAAATTGGTGGAGTAATTGTAGATGGCGGAAAATTTGACTGGACAAATGGTAAATTCAGTGAATTTACTCAGCCAGATGAATCATATCATGGAGTAATTTACAGTGAATCCTTTGGAAAAGCTGCATATATTGCAAAAGCTAGAGTTCAGATGATGAGAGATATAGGAGCATATCCCTCTGCCAATGCTGCATTTTTATTGAATTTAGGGATAGAGACACTTGCTGTAAGAATGGAAAGACATTGCAGAAATGCTGAAAAGGTAGCAGAATATTTAAACAATTCAGATAAAGTAGAATTTGTAAACTATCCAGCTTTAAAAAATGATAAATATCATGAACTTGCCCAAAAATACGTTCCCTTAGGAAGTAGTGGAGTTATTTCATTTTCAATTAAGGGAAGCAGAGAAAATGCAATAAAATTTATGGATTCATTAAATCTTGCTTCAAATGAAGTGCATGTTGCAGATATACGTACCTGTGTACTTCATCCAGCTAGTTCAACTCACAGACAACTTACTGATGAGCAGTTAATTGCTGCAGGAATAACACCTGGTTTGGTTAGATTTTCAGTTGGCATTGAAAATATTGATGACATATTAGAAGATGTTGAACAAGCATTAAAACAAATTTAACTTTATAAAAAAAGCATTTATAATAATTTGTGAAAATATGAAAAAATGAAGGGTACTTTCGTACTCAATGTCATTAAGTTAAGATAATTTTAAAAAAGTTTAAGAATAGTGTATGTTAAG
>JBGUET010000084.1:0-8451 GCA_041821225.1 Sedimentibacter sp. | reverse complement strand
CATTCTTAAAAGAATGCTTTTTATTATGTATTAACTTCCAACATTTGAAACTAGTGCATCATAAAGTTTTTTAAGTGCTTTTTTTTCAATTCGAGATACATAGGACCTAGATATTCCCAAAAGTTTGGCGATTTCTCTCTGAGTTTTATGCTCGTTATTCCTTATTCCGTAACGCATTTCTATGATGGCTTTTTCTCTTTTCTGAAGGGTTTTGTCTAATATTTCATCTAATGCTTTGATTTTTTCTTCTTTATCAAGCCTTCCGACAATTTCTTCACCCTCGTATTTTATAATATCAATAAGATATATGCTGTTACCTTCCTTATCTGTTCCCAAAGGACCTTGAAGTGATATTTCCTTTTTGAGTTTTTTGTCGCTTCGTATAGTCATTAAAACCTCGTTGTCGATGCACTTGGCTGCATAGGTTGCCAGTCTTATGCCTTTACTGTTATCAAAGGTAGAAACAGCCTTTATTAATCCAATGGTCCCTATAGATATTAAATCCTCTTGGTCAATGCCTACAGTCTTATATTTCTTTATAACATGGGCAACAAGCCTAAGGTTCCTTTCAATAAGTGTATTTCTTGCATCCTTGTCTCCTTCTTTCGATTGTTGAATTAGTATTGCTTCTTCATCTTTGTTTAATGGTTGCGGAAATGAACTTCCGCATGTTATATAACCAAATATAAAAATTGATAATGGAAATATTAACTGCAATAAATTTTCTATCAAAAAAACACCCCCATAGTTATACATTATATGCAGGAAATATTAAAATCTGTATGTACACCTTTTAAAATATTTTTCAGGCAATATTCTAAAAATGATAAAATTCGACTTTTCACATATTCTTTGAGTACATAAATAGAATTTATGTAATATTCAAATTCGTTGATAACTTTGAATATTACATAAAAGCATGTTATTTAATGGTATTGTTGTTCATGTTATTCATTTGTTCCATTTGTTCCATACAATTCATTTGTTTCATTAATTCCATAAGCTGTTGGCAATTCATATTCATTGGCATTGTACTATTGTTCATATAAGGCATTTCTGTTTCAGGATAATAGTTGTTATCACTAGGCATAGCTGGCATGTCACCGTCAGGCATGTCAGGCGTTTCAGGCATATATCCGTTAGGAATTTCAGGCATGCTAGGCATATAGTCATTAGGCATGTTAGGAATGTCAGGCATATATCCATTAGGCATGTTAGGCATCTCTGGCATATTTCTACATGTTATACTGCTCATTTCGCTATCTGGGATAAATGGCATACTTGGGCTGTAACCATGGGAAATTAATGGAAGTCCAGGCAAATTTGGCATAGTGGGCATAGTTTTATTTGTCATGAAAGGCATTGATGAAAAATTGTTTTTTCCCATATACATGCTACTTCCATAAGGTGGCATTCCTGGAACTCCTGGCATAAAGGCTAAACCCATGGGATCGTAATTATAAGGTGTAGAATTATAGTGTGGCATGTTAGTTCTATCATTTGAATAATTCATATACATCCTCCAAAATATTTTATTGTAATTGATACAATTAATATACGTATGAAAAGAATATTAGTGAATTAATTATTGAAATTGTTTCTTTACTATTTTACAAACTTCAATTACAATATAGTAATGAGAAATAGTTGGAAGAAGGTTTAAAAATGCATTTAACAAATTTACATACTCACACCGTTTATTGTGACGGAAAATATAGTGCGGAAGATATGATTTTAGCAGCAATTAAATGTAAATTTCAATCTATAGGGATATCAACACATGGGCCAACACCTTTTTTTTCTGATTGGAACATCAAGACAGAGAGAGTTGAAGAATACATGGAAGAAATTAAAATCCTCAAAAAAAAATATCAAGATAAAATTGAAGTTTTTCTAGGTATGGAACTTGACTATATACCTGGAATTGGTTTTGACGAAGTAGCCCAATCACTTATTAAGAGGCTTGACTACTACATAGGATCAATCCATTATTTAGGTTATTTTAAAAATGGAGTTATGTGGACAGTTGATTATAATATTGAGGAACTTTTACAGGGTATAGACGAGAGCTTTAATGGTGATTCTAGGCTTGCAGTTGAAACCTATTACAATTTAGTTGCAAAAATGGCTGTTACGTATCAACCTCCAATTATTGGTCATTTGGATTTGTTTAAAAAGAACAATAAAAATAATGTAATTTTTGACGAAAATGAGAATTGGTATATAAATGCAGTTGCCAAGTGCCTTGACGCAATTAAAAGTACCTCATGTACAATAGAAATAAATACAGGAGGTATTGCTAGGGGATACACAATAGAACAATATCCATCAACGTTCATATTAAAAATGATAAAGGAGAGAAATATTCCTGTTATTATTAATTCGGATGCCCATACTACTGAAGGAATTGATTGTAAATTTAAAGAAATGTACAAACTTTTACATGACTTAGAATTCCATAATTTGAATTATTTAACAAGTGAAGGGTGGAAAAGTCAAAAAATTTAAAAGAGAAATTTTTATGAAAAAAAATCTTATGTATGATATAATAGCAATGAGGAGATGAAGTTATGATAAATATTTTACTTGTAACACACGGAGATTTTGGTAAGGAATTATTAAAAAGCTCCGAATTAATTATAGGCAAAATTGATGATGCGCAAAGCATATCATTTCATCAAGGAGAAAGTTTTGACGAATTATTAAAACAAGTTGAAGAAACTGTTGAAAAACTTTCTAAGAACGACTTGATTGTTTTTACAGACATGTATGGAGGAAGCCCTTTTAATGCTGTTGTTAGAACAATGAAAAATAGAAATTTTTATCATATAACTGGAATAAACTTTCCACTGTTTATTGACATTGCAGTGAGCAGAGACTCCTATTCCATGGAAGAAGTAGCAGAAAAAATAATAAAAAATGGTAAAAAGAGCATTGTGTTTGTCAACGAGAAATTTTTGACAGACTAGCGGAGGAATAATGAAAAACATTGTATTAACAAGAATTGATGACAGACTTATACATGGTCAGGTTGTTGTTTCTTGGATACCTTTTACTAAAGCAAATGAAATAATAATAATTGATAAGGAATACGTGAATGATGCTTTCATGATAAGATTAATTAAACAAGCAGCACCAGAAAATATTGTTGTGCATGTTTTTTCTGTAAGTGATGCAGCAGATTATTTAAAACAAAGTGATGACGGATCTAGAATTCTAATCCTTTCAAGATATATTGAAAATATTGATGAATTAATTAAATTGAATATACCAATAGAAAAACTGAATATAGGTGGACTAGGCAGTGCTTTGGGACGAAAAAAATATTTAAATTCAATCCATCTCAGTGAAAAAGAATTAAGCATTCTAAAGGAATTTACTCATAAGAACATTGTTGTTGAAATTAAAATGCTTCCAAATGACAAAGTTACTTCTGTTTTATAGGTAATAAAAATGACGATTTTAAACTATTTTTTACTTAGTGTTTTATATTTTTGGGGCAGCAGCACTGCTCTTTCTTTAGGTATTGGCTATTATTCTTTGTATAGACCTATTATCTCTGGAATGGTAACTGGTTTGATACTTGGAAATGTTTTTTTGGGAATGTTGACGGGTGCTGTGGTAAACTTAATATATATTGATTTTGTTTCTACGGGAGGATCATTTAAAGGAGATCAATGTCTTACAGCAATAATTGGCGCTACGTGTGCAATCTTGTTCGATTTATCGCCTATTGAAGCAGCGGCAATAGCATATCCCTTTGGATTTCTGGGAATATTTATTTGGAAATATAGATTAAATATTAATTCTATATTTGTAAAAAAATACGAAAAAGCTTACGATGCAAATTCTGATCCTAACATAAGCTTATATGATGGATTGTTTCCTCAGCTGCTTTTATATGCTATGAGTACAGTTGTAATAGTTGCAGAATTGTATACTTTGTTGTTTTTTAATGAAATAGCATTGAATTATTATTTAAATATTAAAGATTTTTTATATTTAGCAGGGTTATTTTTGATTTTCGTTTCCTCTTGGAATATTTTGTATTCCATTAAAAACAAATACAATATTATGATTTTTATTTCTGTATTATTAGTTACACTATTTCTAAATCCAAGGTCATATTTATTTTTTATAATTTTTGCAATTATACTATTAGTTATTTCAAACAAAGACATATTTCGCAGCAATAAAAAAAGAGTCAATATGAATGGTAATATTAGTAAAGGAGATTTAATTTACTCTTGGTTTATTTGGATGAATTTTTCTCATTCTTGCTACAGTTATAATAGATTGCAAGGAATGGCATTTGCACACAGCATGAAAAATATTTTTAAAAAATTGTATAAAGACAGTTTCGATGTATCTAATGCCGTTCATAGGCATACGGAATTCTTTAATACTGAACCAAACATAGGTACTCCCATACATGGATATATAATATCCTTAGAAGAACAAATTACAAATAATAAAAATGAATTAAGCAATGTAGCATATATAAAAACGGGAATGATGGGAATTGCAGCAGGATTGGGAGATTCATTTACCCAGGTTGTTCTAACACCTTTATTTATATCGCTTTCCATAATGATGTGCTTAGATCACAGCTGTTTATTGGCTTTATTACCGGTTCTTTTACTAGCATGTTCTATTCTATTCATTTCGTATTCAGGTTGGATGAAAGGTTATTATGAAGGCAAAGAAAGTTTGATTGACCGAGTAAATATGGTTAAAAACAGCAAGGTGAAATTTTATTTCCCGTATATTTTCCCTGCAATTTTGGGAGTTTCTTTAGGAAAGCTAATATACCTTGATTATGAAGCATTTTGTAAAGATGCAATGTTGTCAGGGGCGGTTTTATTAATTTCAATTATTTACACACTTGCAAAAAACAAGAGGAGATAATGATGAAAAATAGAAAAGTTGGAATTATGGGAGGTACATTTGATCCTATTCACATGGGACACTTGGTTGTTGCCAATGAAGTTTTAAACATGTATAAATTGGATGAAATAATTTTTATACCTGCTGGAAACCCACCCCACAAAACTGGAATCTTAGCTAGCACTCAAGATAGATATTTAATGACAGTTATGGCTGCTTTGTCTAATCAAAGATTTAGTGTATCAGACATTGAAATAAAGAATCCAGATAAAAGTTACACTTTAAACACCTTAAGAATCCTTATGAATTTATATAAAGATACAGAGTTTTATTTTATTACAGGTGCTGATGCTGTAGTGGAATTGCCAAATTGGCATGAACCAGAAAAACTTCTTAATATGTGTAAATTCATAGCCGTATCAAGACCGGGGGTAAGCAAGGAAGAAGTAGAAAGCAGAATCATGGAAATTAGAAATAAATATAATGGCGATATTGAACTTCTTCAGGTACCTATGCTACAAATTTCTTCTACAGATATAAGAAATAGGTTTAAAAAGGGAGTATCAGCAAAGTATATGTTGCCTGAAGCCGTAGAATATTATATAATTAAAAACAAGCTGTATTTGGAGAACAATAATGACTTTTGATGAAATGAAAATAAAACTAGGAAGAGAATTGTCCACTAAGCGTTACAACCATAGTCTGGGTACTATGGAGGAAGCAGAAAAACTCGCTTTAGTTTATGGAGCTGATAAAGAAAAGGCAAGAATAGCTGGATTGCTCCATGACTGTGGAAAGTCGATTAATGAAAACGACAATTTGACTCATGCCATTACAAGTGCTAATTTAGCCAGAACAAATTATGATATATGTGATGAAGATATAATAAATGCTATATTGTATCATACCACTGGCAGAGAAAATATGGGCATATTAGAAAAAATAGTATTTATAGCGGACAAAATTGAAAAGAATAGACATTATGATGGAATTGAAGAACTACGAGAGAAAGCTTACAGGAATATTGATGAAGCATTGATAAATTCCCTGGAGAGCACAATTGATTATGTAAATACAAGAAACCTAGAACTTGATATAGAATCAATAAAAACATTGAATTTCCTAAGGAGGAAAAATGAATTCAGATAAAAAAAACATAGAATCAATACTAAGGGCATGTGATGATAAAAAAGCTTTTAACTTCACTGTTTTAAATGTGTCAAAAGCCAGTTCAATAACTGATTACTTTATAATTTGCAGTGGGAACAATGAAAGACAGACAGTGGCCATTGCCGATGAAGTAATAAGAAAGTGTGGTCAGGACAATATAGAGTTTTATTATAAAGAAGGTTTTGATACAGGAAGATGGGTATTATTAGTAACCGACAACATAATTGTTCATATCTTTCATAAGGATGAAAGGGAAATTTATGACCTTGAGTCTTTATGGTTTGATAACAATTTAATAGATGTTGAACAATATGGAATAAATAATTGGAAGTAGGAGGAATTATGTCAAATTTAACAATTTTAACAAGTGATGCTCCAGCAGCAATAGGACCTTATTCACAAGGTAAAAAAGCAGGAGATACGATTTATGTTTCTGGTCAGCTACCTATTGATCCAGTAACAGGCGAACTTTACAAGGGGAATGACATTAAAGAGGAAACTAGACTTTCGCTGATGAATTTGAAGGCTATTTTAGAGGCAGGTGGAGCATCCTTAAATGATGTTGTAAAATGTACAGTCTATATTAAAAATATGGAACAGTTTGGCTTAATAAACGAAATGTATGGAGAAATATTCAAAGATAACAAGCCTGCAAGAGTGTGCGTAGAAGTTGCAAGACTTCCCAAAGATGCTAATGTAGAAATTGATGCTATAGCAGTTATTTAACAAAAAAAACTTAGGGCAACCTAAGTTTTTTTTAGTTATTATATCTTTTTCGTCTTTTTTTCCTATTAAGTTTTAATCTTATATCATTGTATATCTTTAATAAAAATAATGCTACTACTGAAAATATTAAGAGTATTCCTAAAAACTTCAATACTCCCATAAAAAAATTTCCACCTGAATTTTCTTCCAAAGTGCTTGTTACTTCAATAGGTGTAATTAAATTTACACTTCCTAGCAATTCGTTGTCTAAGGTAAATTCTATTTTACCAATCACTTGATTTTTTTCAAGAGGCAAATCGAATTCGTCTATTATAACATTAGATTTTATAGTTTCTAAAGAATCCTTTTTTAATAGTGTATTTAAATCACTTTCAGTAATTACAGATATTTCTTTGCTATCACCATTTTTAATTTTAACATTTTTCACAAAAGTATTTTTGCTAATTAATGTTGTGCTTTCATATTCGCTAAATCCATAATTAAAAAGGTTTTGAGCATCTTGATACATTTCTAGGGAAACACCTTTCATAGCAACTGCTATTAAATCGGTTCCATCTTTTGTTGCTGTGGCTATCAAACAATTGCCCGCTTGGGGTGTGTAGCCTGTTTTAGCACCTGTAGCATATTGGTAAAAAGGGCTTATGTATGCTCCATCTACTAAAATTTGACTTGCACTTGTATTGTAAATAAGCTTATTTAAATTAGTGAAATATCTTGTCTCTGTTTTTTTGTTTGTTGGTTGAATTTCATATTTTTCAGTACTAACTATTTTTCTAAAAATTTCATTAGTCATTGCATACTTTGTAATCAATGCTAAATCTGCTGCAGTGGTATAGTGGTCATCATCGTGGAGTCCGTGGGGATTTGCAAAATGAGTATTATAGGCTCCTAATTCTTCAGCTTTTTCATTCATTAGCTTTACAAATTCTTCCGAGCTTCCCCCATAGTGCTTGGCAATTACTAAAGCTGCATCGTTAGCAGAGGGAAGCATCAAAGCGTACAACAAATCTTTAAGTGTTAATATTTCACCAGGTTCTAAAGCTATGTGACTTCCTTCTATTTCATAAGGAGTATCGTCGTCAACCGTTATTACATCAGATAAATCTCCCATTTCTATAACTAGTATGGCGGTCATTATTTTAGTTAAACTGGCAGGATACATTTTTTGGTCAGCATTTTTTTCTGCTAATATAGTCCCTGTATTTGCATCTATAAGTACTGCTGTTTCACACAATATGCTTGGTTGGGCATATACGTTGTTAAAATTTAAGAAAAGAAAAGAAAAAACTAAAACTTGAATTGCTATTTTTTTAATCATCTAAAAACTCCTTACATATACAAATCAAATATTAGTATATCAGAAAATATATGTTTTGTAATTAAATATTTTGTTTTTTTATATAAAATAATGTATAATACTAGTGCATTAAATAAAAAAATTAAATATTGCATTATGGGGGCTTTTATGAACAGCAGCATTTACAAAAAAGGACTTGCAGTTGTTTTAATCATTGCATTATTTATTATGACAGCTGTAGGGATTAAACTGTCAAGCAAAGAAAATGATATAAATTATACATGTGCTGAAGATATGGGTGGAATTATTGATGAAGATATTGCAGGAAGCATTGATGAAGACGTTGAAAGTGATTATGAGTCAGTAAAATA
>JBGUET010000083.1:0-8478 GCA_041821225.1 Sedimentibacter sp. | reverse complement strand
TAGCATTTATACCAAAATTTTCAACAGAAAATCCTAAATTCTCAAATATCTCTTTATTGCTTGTAGTAGAACAGTAGTCATCATATGATAAATTTATAACTTCAGGCATTAGAAGTTCTTGAATTAAAATATCTCTACTATTGAATTGATTTAAAAACTTCTCATAGTTAATTCTTTCATGAGCTGCATGTTGGTCTATCATATACATTTCTGATTTTTCAATATTTTCACAAATTATGTATGTATCCATTAAAATACCTATAACTGAAAGTTCAGGCATTTTATTTATTCCCTCTTCAATTTCTATAAAAGAATGCTGTATTTGTTCTATTTCTTTTGTTTCAAAAGTGTTTTCTTTTTTTATTGGTTTTTCAACAGCATCTTTTTCAATTATTTCATCAAATATATTGCCTTTTTCAGAAATTAATTTAATTTCTTTGAACTTTATATTGTCATATTCCTCATTTGCTTCAACACCCTCATACTTATTTGAACTATGGGAATCTAGATTCAAGCTACTACTGGTTTCAAATACTGAAAAGGAATTGCTGTTTTCTGTTTTAGTATAAGAATGATTAGGAACTATGGTATCTTTAGTTATTTCCTTCATGATACTATTTGAATTTAAAGCTTGATATATGGCTCTTTTTACCTCATTCAATATAATATCTTCATTTTGAAATCTTACTTCTGTCTTGGCAGGATGTACATTTACATCAACTAAAGAAGGATCTATTTCAATTTTTAAGAAACAGGCAGGATACTTGTTTTTAGGAAGAAGTGTATTGTAAGCTGCTTCAATAAAATAGTTCATTCTCCTGTGTTTAATGAACCTGTCGTTTACAAAAACAATTTGCTGTTTGCGATTACCTCTGTAATAATTTAAATTAGTAGTATAACCGTTTATTTTAACCAAGTCACTAACATACTCTACCTTTAGAAGAGAGTTATAAAGGTCTTTTTCATATAAGCTTGAAATTGTATTTAATAAATTAGTAGTCTTTGGTGTTTTAAAAGCAATGGAATTATTATTAATGTATTTAAATGATATGTTTTGTTTGCTTAAGGCTAATGACAATACAATTTCATTTATATTTCCACTTTCTGCTGCATCGCTTTTTAAAAATTTCTTTCTTGCAGGAACATTATAAAAAAGTTCGGTTATGGTTATAGTTGTGCCTACAGGGCATCCCACATCTTCTTTTAATGCAATTTTTCCACCTTCAATGTGTAACTTTATACCATAAGAGTCGTCATTTGTTCGTGTAATAACCTCTATGTGAGCAACTGCAGCAATACTTGCTAATGCTTCGCCTCTAAATCCAAGGGTGAAAAGAGAATTTAAGTCATCAGAAGTATTTATTTTGCTAGTGCAATGCCTTTTAAAAGCATCTTCAACTTCATCCTTGTTAATGCCATTCCCATTATCAGTTATTCTAATTAAACTTTTGCCGCCATTTTTAATTTCTACAATTATTTCATCAGCACTTGCATCTATAGAGTTTTCTACAAGTTCTTTAACTATTGATTTGGGGCTTTCAATGACTTCACCAGCAGCTATTTTATTTATAGTTTCATTATCTAACAAATGTATCTTAGACATAATTTACCTTCTTTAAATGTGTCTTGCTTTTTCTATTATATCATTTAAAAGTGTGAATGCTTTGACAGGTGTTATATTTTCTATGTCAATGTTTTTAATGTTTTCAGTTAATTCCTTGTATTCCTTGTTCTTGCTTTTCTCTACTGGGTCAGCCTGAAACATGGATACTTGAAAGTTGTCAGTTACTCTTTCTCTTTTATTTTTAGAAAAAGGCTTGTTAATATCACTTTCATCTAACTGATTTAATATTTCCTTTGCTCTGGCAACTACTTCATCAGGAAGTCCAGCCAAGTTTGCAACCTGAATACCGTAACTTCTATCAATGCTTCCCTCCGCAATTTTTCGAAGGAATATTATTTTATCATCCGCTTCTTTAATTAATATTCTGTAATTTTTAACACTTTTTAATTTGCTTTCAAGTTCTGAAAGTTCATGATAGTGGGTTGCAAACAATGTTTTAGCTTTAATTTTTTTTGTTATGTACTCCACAACGCTCCATGCAATGCTTAATCCGTCATAAGTGCTTGTTCCCCTTCCAATTTCATCTAAAATCAGGAGGCTGTTTTCTGTGGCATTGTTTAGAATGTTTGAAACTTCACTCATTTCAACCATAAATGTACTTTGACCTTGAGACAAATCATCTGATGCACCAACACGAGTAAATATTTTATCAAGTATACAAAGTTCTGCTTTTTTTGCAGGTACAAAGCTTCCTATGTGGGCAAGAAGAGCAATAAGTGCCACCTGTCTCATATATGTTGATTTACCTGCCATATTAGGCCCTGTTATAATTGACATCCTTTGTTCTTTGTTGTCTATAGAAGTATCATTAGGAACAAACATTTCGTTTTTCATTATTTTTTCTATAACTGGGTGTCTTCCATCAACTATTTTAATATATCCCTTGTTGTTCATTTCAGGCCTAGTGTAATTGTTTTTTACTGAAGAAATAGCTAATGAGTTAAGTGTGTCTATTACAGCAACGCTGAATGCTGTTTCTTGAATTCTTATTACTTGTTCTTTAATTTGCTGCCTTATTTCTAGGAACAATTCATATTCTAGTTTCATCAATTGTTCATCTGCATTTAAAATTTTGGCTTCCATTTCCTTTAGTTCAGGTGTTACATATCTCTCACAGTTTGCTAAAGTCTGCTTTCTAATATAATAATCAGGTACATTTTTTATATATGACTGCGTTACCTCAAGGTAATAACCAAAAACCTTAGTGTATCCAATCTTTAAATTTTTTATACCTGTTTCTTCTCTTTCCTTGTTTTGAAGTTCTGAAATCCAGTTTTTACCATTAATTGTGATTTCCTTTATTTCATCCAGTTCTTCATTATAACCTGTTTTTATTATACCGCCTTCTTTAACAGAAATTGGTGGCTCATCTAAAATTGACCTGTCAATAAGCTCCCAAATATCTCTTAAAGTATCAAAATCATGATAAATAGAAGCAAACATTTTAGCGTGAAGCTCTGATATTTCAGCTTTCAAGTCAGGCAAGCTAGATACGGACTGCTTCAATGCATTTAAATCTCTGCCGTTGCAATTTCCATAAACTATTCTGCTTATTAATCTTTCTATATCATAAATACTTTTTAAATATTCCTTTATGTTGTTTGAAAGCATAACATTGCTGTAAAGTTCCTCAACAGCATCAAGCCTGTTATTTATAAGATTTATATTTTTAAGAGGTTCTTCAATCCATTTTTTTAGTTGTCTTCCGCCCATGGCAGTCATTGTATAATCAAGTACGTTGTACAGTGTTCCTTGACCTTTTTTACCTCTTACTGTTTCAATGAGTTCAAGATTTTTTCTCGTGTTTGAATCTAGGTACAAATATTCACCAACATTATAAAAATGAAGTTTGTTTATATGCTCCAAGGATGTTTTTTGAGTTCGATTCAAGTAATTCAAAAGCATTCCTAGGGACATAACAGCATAATTGTTATCTGTTAGCCCAAATGAATCCAATGAAACAACATGAAAGTGTTTTAATATGATTTCCTTATATTCAGAATAACTAAGCACTTCTGTACATGTAATCATTGAGTCTAATGAATCATTTTCAGTAAGACTATTAGATATTATTTCTGAAGGATTTATTTTTAATATTTCTTCTTTTAATAAATCAAATTTTTTTAAGTTGCTTATATTAAAATCGCTTAATGATATATTTTCAGTTACGTACATTTCACCTGTTGATATATCAGCATAGGACATGCCAAATCCCTTGTCAATATAGGTGCAGCACAAATAGTTGTTGCTTTTTTCATCTAGCATTTTTTGGTCAATAATAGTGCCTGGTGTAATTACTCTTATAACATCACGCTTTACAATTCCTTTTGCAGCAGAAGGATCCTCAAGTTGCTCACATATTGCAACTTTAAACCCATTTTCTATAAGTTTAGAAATGTAATTATCAATTGCATGATGTGGAACCCCACACATAGGCGCCTTTTCCGTTTGACCGCAATCACGTCCAGTAAGGGCTATTTCTAAAACTTTAGATGCAGTAATAGCATCATCAAAAAACATTTCGTAAAAATCTCCAAGCCTATATAATAATATGCAATCTTCATATTGCTTTTTAATGCTGAAATATTGTTCCATCATAGGTGTATATTTAGCCATTATACAACTCCTCTTTTCAATAAACAATCTCACCTTCCATGTGGAATGTTTTTACATTAGTTATTTTTACATTAACTATTTCGCCGATTAAATCTTCGCTACCGTTAAAGTGAACAAGCCTATAGTGCTCACTTCTACCAGTTAAGGTTTTTTCACTTGCCTTGTTTGTAGATTCAACTAATACGGAATAAACCTTTCCAATGCACTGTTCATTTTTGTTTAAAACTATTGGGTAAAGAACATCTAAAAGCCTGTCGAATCTTTCATGCTTAACTTCATCTGGTATTTGATTGTCCATTAAAGCAGCTTTAGTACCATTTCTAATTGAATAGAGGAAAGTGTAAGCTGAATCATATTCTACTCTTTTTACTAAATCAATTGTTTGTTGAAAATCTTCTTCTGTTTCTCCAGGGAAGCCTACAATTAAATCTGTTGTTATTGCCACATCAGGTATTTCTTTTTTTATTTTATCAACTAATTCAATATAATGCTCTCTAGTGTATATACGGTTCATCCTTCTCAGCACGTCATTACTTCCCGCCTGTACGGGCAAATGAACATGATTGCACACTTTGTCACACTCTTTAATAACTTTGATTAAATCATCGGTTAAATCCTTAGGATGAGATGTCATGAAACGTATGCGCTCTATACCGTCAATTTTATTGATTTCATATAAAAGTTCGGCAAATGAAAATTTATTTTCTAAATTGTTGCCGTAAGAATTAACATTTTGTCCTAATAAAGTAATTTCCTTGCAACCATCTTCTGCAAGTGCCTTAACTTCGTTAATTATTTCAATAGGTTCTCTACTTTTTTCTCTTCCTCTTACATAAGGAACTACACAATATGTACAGAAGTTATTGCAACCATAAGTAATATTTACCAGAGCCTTGTATTTAAACTTTCTTTGCTTAGGCATGTTCTCATAAATAAGTTCTGTATTTTCAATAATGTCCACACTTCTTTGCTTTTTAATTTCTGAATTATAAATTAAATTTGGAAGTTCATGAATTGTGTTAGTACCGAAAATAATATCTACAAAGGAAAAAGTTTTTAGTATCCTTTTTCTAATTTCTTCCTTTTGCATCATACATCCGCAAACTGCAACAAGCATATCAGGCTTGTCTCTTTTTAAACCTTTAATTTCACCAAGTTTTCCAAAAAATTTAAGTTCAGCATTTTCTCGTATTAAACAAGTGTTGAATATTACAAAATCCGCATTTATAGTATCATCAGTCTCAACGTAACCAATTGAAGTAAGAATGCCTGCTATTTTTTCAGAATCATGTTCATTCATTTGACATCCATATGTTAAAATGTGATAAGTTTTTCTAACCCCATTCATAACATAAAATTGTTCGTTATTGTTTTTTAACTCTATAATTTTGTCGCTTTCAAGTTTTTCATGATTTTTTATAAATTGTATTTTATTATTGCTCATAATTCTCCAACTTTCTATTTATAACGTTACATCCTGAGTATTATATCATTTAATAATAATTTGTTCAATAAGAAAACTTTCTTAACCCATTAAAAGAGAATATTTATTAAATAATTATTAAATAAATATTTATTTATTTTTTAAATATAATAACAAATATAGTGTTACAATAAAATAAATTGATAAAATCGAAAATAATTATTTTATTTTTTACCAATTTGGTGTAAAATACCAAGGATAGAATAATAATTGTTATGTTTAGAAAGGATATTAAATGAATAATATAGATATTATTAACAAAAGACGCATTTTTGGTATAATTTCACACCCTGATGCAGGAAAAACTACATTGACTGAAAAACTTTTGCTTCATGGTGGAGCAATTCGTGAGGCTGGTACAGTAAGAGCTAGAAAAAATTCCAAGTATGCAAAATCCGACTGGATGGAAATTGAAAAGCAGCGTGGTATATCTGTTACATCATCAGTTATGCAGTTTGAATACGATGATAAAGTTATATCAATAATGGATACACCTGGACACAATGATTTTGGCGAAGATACATATCGTATTTTAACATCAGTTGACAGTGCTGTAATGGTAATAGATGCTGCAAAAGGTATAGAGGCACAGACCAAGAAACTTTTTCAGGTATGCAGCATGCGTGGCATTCCTATATTTACATTTATTAATAAGCTTGATAGAGAATCTATGGACCCACTTGAATCTATGCAACAACTTGAAGAAGTTTTGGGACTTCCTTCTTTTGCTGTAACTTGGCCTATTGGTTTTGGAAAAGAATTTGAAGGTATTTATGATAGACTTAGAAATACAATTCATTTATTCAAGAAAAAAGAACAAATACGCCTTGATGAAAATAGAGTACATTCAAGCAAGCTTGATTCCATGCTAAATCCATTAAATTTGAAAAATCTAAGAAATGCTATGGAACTTCTAGATGGAGCAGGAAATGATTTTGATTTAGAGAAAATAAAACAAGGCAAACTTTCACCTGTGTTTTTTGGCTCTGCTTTAGCAGACTTTGGTGTAACAGAATTTTTAGAACATTTTCTTCAAATGTCCCCTCCTCCATCAACTAGGAAAACAACAACTGGCAGCGTTGAGCCTACGGATGATGAATTTACAGGTTTCATTTTCAAAATTCAAGCAAATATGGACCCTAATCATAGAGATCGTCTTGCATTTTTAAGAATTTGTTCAGGTACTTTTGTTAGAGGCATGAATATAACTTTATCAAGAACAGGAAAACAAATTAAATTGAGTCAATCAACACATTTAATGGCTAACGAACGTGAAACGGTTGATACTGCATATGCAGGAGATGTTATAGGAATCTACGACTCAGGAAATTTCCAAATTGGAGATACTATAACAAATGGAAAAGATAAAATATTTTTTGAGCCTCTACCTACATTTCCACCTGAAATGTTTTGCAGAGTAAGTGCGAAAAATTCCCTTAAAGGAAAAAACTTCCAAAAGGGTGTGGAACAGCTTGCTCAAGAAGGGGCAATACAGGTTTATAAAAATGAATACAATGAAGTTATATTAGGTGCAGTTGGTGTGCTTCAATTTGAAGTATTTGAATACCGTTTGGTAAATGAATACAATACTGACATTCGCATGGAAAATATTGAGTTTACTGTTGCGCGTTGGGTTAAAACAGATAATCCTGATAGTATAAAGAAATATCAAAATACGCGCTGTATGCTTGTATTTGATCATTATGAAAGACCAGTTTTGTTGTTTACAAATCTGTATGCTCTAAGAAGTTTCCAGGAACGAAACGAAGAAGTAGTATTAGTAGAAGCTCTAGATGTAATTGACCAACTTGAAGATTAAAACTAAAATTACAAATTAACTATGAAATTTTAAGATAACATAAAAAAACCAGATTAGTCTGGTTTTTTTATGTTATGTAACTATTTACTTTAAGCCTACTGCCCCACTTGCCACACCTATCGCCAAAATAACCAATAGTATTATCGTCTTCATATATTTTTACTACTTCACATTTATTTCCGCAACCATCACATTCAAAACTTCGAGATATTATGCTTTTGTTTGCAAGTTCAAATCCTCTGAAATTTGTTATTCCTGTTTTATTAACATATGATTTTGCTATAATTGCAGCACCTATTGCACCCATCATGTCAAAGTGTTCGGGAACAAATATTTCGAAACCCAAATAGCTTTCAAAAGCAGCTTTCATACCAATGTTAGCCGCAACTCCACCCTGAAATAAAACTTTTGGTAGTATTTTTTTGCCTTTTCCAATGTTGTTTAAATAATTTCTTACCAAAGCATCACATAGACCTCTTATTATTTCAGATTGATTGTATCCAAGCTGCTGCTTATGTATCATATCAGATTCTGCAAAAACTGCGCATCTTCCTGCAATTCTTACTGAAGAACTTGCTTTTAAAGCATACTCACCAAATGATTCAATAGGTATTTCTAGTCTTTCAGCCTGCCTATCTAAAAAAGATCCTGTTCCTGCAGCACATACTGTATTCATGGCAAAATCAGATACAATACCATTATTTAGAATTATTATTTTAGAATCTTGACCACCTATTTCTATTATGGTTTTAACATCTTGGTCAATTTCTAAAGCAGCTGTTGCATGGGCAGTTATTTCGTTTTTTGCAACATCACCTCCAATAATGGCAGAAGCAATCATCCTTCCACTTCCTGTTGTACCAACAGCAATAATTTGTGATTTTTTATATTTTATATTTAAATAAAATTATTGAAAAAAACATTTAAGTCAACAAA
>JBGUET010000082.1:0-8531 GCA_041821225.1 Sedimentibacter sp. | reverse complement strand
GCGAAAAGTATTATATGAATAGAGTATTTACAAAACCTAAAAAGAGTGAAAATAAAATTCAAGATGCCCATGAAGCTATAAGGCCTTCATACGTATCCAAAAGTCCAGAACAAATAAAAAGCAGCCTAACTCCAGACCAATTCAAGTTGTACAGTTTGATTTGGAAAAGATTTGTTGCGTGTCAAATGTGTGATGCAGAGTATGCTGTAACCAAAGTTTTGTTAAATAATAACGATAATTTATTTGAATCAAGTGGTAAAATACTTGTTTTTGAAGGATATAAATCAGTATATAAATATTCTGATGAAACTGAAAGTAAATTGTTACCTGAATTAGAGAATCATGAAAAACTTGAAATAAGCAATATTGACCCTGAACAGCATTTTACTCAGCCTCCAGCTCGCTATAACGAAGCAAGTCTCATAAAAGATTTAGAAGAAAAAGGAATTGGAAGGCCAAGTACATATGCACCTACAATAACAACAATTACTAGCAGAGAATATGTAGTTAAGGAAAAAGGAAATTTCTTTCCCACAGACATGGGTTTCCTTGTTACTGAGATGATGGAAAAATATTTCACTAACATTGTAAATGAAAAGTTTACAGCTGAAATGGAAAACAAATTAGATGAAGTTGCATCTGGTAAAACAGAATGGCATGAAGTTATAAGTGATTTTTACAAGGGTTTCAAAGTAGACCTAGATGTTGCAGAAAAGGAAATGGAAGAAATTGAAATTAAAGATGAAGTAAGTGATGTTCAATGTGAAAATTGCGGTGCTTTTATGGTTATAAAAAAAGGAAGATATGGGAAATTCCTTGCATGTCCTAATTATCCAGAATGCAAAAATACAAAACCCCTTAATGGCAAGCAAGTAGCGGAAGAAACTAATGAAATATGTGAAAAATGCGGTTCGAAAATGCTTAAAAGAAAAGGAAGATATGGAGAATTTTTAGCTTGTTCTAATTATCCAACTTGTAAAAATACAAAACCTATTATTAAAACTATTGGTGTCAATTGTCCTCAATGTGGAGGGGAAATTGCTGTTAAATTTACAAAGGCTGGTAGAAGATTTTTTGGATGCACAAATTATCCTGATTGTAAATTTATTTCTTGGTTTGAACCAACTAAGGAGAAATGTCCAAAATGTGGAGAATTGATGGTTTTGAAGGATAATGAAACTATTTGTATAAATAAGGATTGTACTAATAAGGAAAAATAATGTTTGGAGAAATAGAAATTTTAAATAATAAATTTATTGAAAAAAATATGCAATAAATTTATTATTACATATTGCCAAATAAAAATTGCTATGTTATACTAAGCATAATTACGCACAGAATTTGATTATGCATGAGGTGTGCCGAAAGGTCTTGTGTATGAAATGATAATTCTGGTGGTAAAACAAAAGGAGGAACAAAAATGGCTATAGTTAGCATGAAAAAATTACTTGAAGCAGGAGTTCATTTTGGTCACCAAACTAGAAGATGGAACCCAAAAATGGCAGAATACATTTTTACAGAAAGAAATGGAATCTACATAATCGACTTGCAGAAAACAAGTGATAAAGTAGACCAAGCATACAATTTTATCAAAGAAATTGTTGCAAGTGGTGAAGAAGTATTGTTCGTTGGAACAAAAAAACAGGCTCAGGAATCTACAAAGGCAGAAGCTGCAAGATGTGGAATGCATTTTGTAAGTCAAAGATGGCTTGGAGGTATGCTTACAAACTACCAGACAATTAGAAAAAGAATTGATAAATTAAATGAATTGAAGAAAATGGAAGAGGATGGAACATTTGCTCTTTTAACAAAAAAAGAAGTTATTAAATTAAAAGGTGAAGTTGAGAAACTTGAAAAGTTTTTAGGCGGAATTCAAAACATGGAAAAACTTCCTGGAGCTTTGTTTATAGTTGACCCAAGAAAAGAAAGAATAGCTGTTTTAGAAGCTAAAATATTAGGAATTCCAGTTGTAGCAATAGTTGATACAAACTGTGACCCTGATGAAATTGATTATGTAATACCTGGAAATGATGATGCTATAAGAGCAGTAAAATTATTAACTGCTACAATTGCTGATGCTATTCTTGAAGGAAAACAAGGCGTTCAAATGGAAGATGATTCTGCAGATGAAATATCTGATGAAGAATTAGAAAAAGCTGAAGAAACTATAGTAGAATAAACCAAACTAGTAATATAAAAAAATAAAATATAAAAACAAAAGTAAGGGGTTAGGAATTATTTCCTTACGCCTTGCTTTTTTAAATTTTGGAGGTATTAAAATGGTAATTACAGCATCAATGGTAAAAGAATTAAGAGAAAAGACAAATGCAGGAATGATGGACTGCAAAAAAGCTTTAAAAGAAACTGATGGCGATATGGAAAAGGCAATAGACTTTTTAAGAGAAAAAGGACTTTCCCAAGCAGCTAAAAAAGCAGATAGAATTGCAGCTGAAGGTCTTACTACAGCTTTAATTTCTGAAGATGGAAAAACAGGTGTTGTAGTAGAAGTGAATTCTGAAACAGACTTTGTTGCTAAAAACGTTGAGTTTCAAGCTTTCGTATTAGACTTAGCTAAAACTATTGTTGAAAAAAGTCCAGCTGATTTAGAAGCATTAAAAAATATTGAACTAAACGGTAAGACCGTACAGCAAGTATTGACTGACAAAATTGCTAAAATCGGTGAAAATATGTCAATAAGAAGATTTGCTGAAGAAAAAGTAAACAATGGTGTTGTGGTTAGTTACATTCATGGTGGAGGAAAAATATCTGTTATTGTGGCTCTTGAATCTGAAGGAGATAAAGAAGCTCTTGAAGTTCTTGGAAAAGACCTTGCTATGCAAGTGGCAGCCATGAATCCAAAATACATATCTACTGATGATGTTGATCAAGATTTCATTGCTCACGAAAGAGAAGTTCTTATTGCTCAAGCGTTGAATGAAGGAAAACCACAAAATATAGTTGAAAAAATGGTTGAAGGAAGACTTCAAAAGGAACTTAAGGAAGTTTGTTTGTTAGAACAAGCATTTGTTAAGGATTCTGATTTAACAGTTAAGAAAGTAATAGCAAACACTGCAGCTATAATAGGAAAAGAAATTAAAGTTTCTAGCGTTAAGAGATTTGAAGTTGGCGAAGGAATTGAAAAAAAATCAGAAAATTTTGCTGATGAAGTAGCAAAACAAATGGGTCTATAATCCTGAGATAAGAATAGATAGCAAAATGGAGAACTTTATTAAGTTCTCCATTAATAAAAATATAGTCTTCAGGAGGATAAAATGGAATGCAAATATAAAAGAATAATATTGAAAATAAGTGGAGAAGCATTGTCTGGTAATGCAGGACACGGCATAAATGGAGAAATTGTTACTAGAATTTCCCATGTTATTAAAAATATTGTTGAAAAAGGTGTTGAAGTTGCTATTGTTGTTGGTGGTGGAAACTTTTGGCGAGGAGCAACTGCAACTGATATGGATAGAACCACATCAGATTATATGGGAATGCTAGCTACAATAATAAATGGATTGGGTTTGCAAGATGCTTTGGAAAAAATAGGTGTTGCAACTAGAGTTCAAACTGCTATAGAAATGAGACAAATTGCAGAACCTTATATTAGAAGAAGAGCAGTCAGACATTTGGAAAAAGGAAGAGTTGTTATTTTTTCTGGTGGTTCTGGGAATCCA
The DNA here is from genome assembly GCA_041821225.1 of Sedimentibacter sp. Lineage (GTDB taxonomy): Bacteria > Bacillota > Clostridia > Tissierellales > Sedimentibacteraceae > Sedimentibacter. The sequence goes on along the minus strand of JBGUET010000082.1, from coordinate 4,854 downwards.
TATTTTTCTACTGACACTACGGCTGCACTTAGAGCTGCTGAAATTAATGCAGATATAATATTGCTTGCTAAAAATGGTGTAGATGGTGTCTACAGTGATGATCCAAACAAAAATCCTGATGCAATAAAATTTGATGAGCTTAAATATATAGATGTTCTCAATAAGGGCTTGAAAATAATGGATTCCACAGCAACATCATTATGCATGGATAATAAAATTCCTATACTAGTATTTGGAATTGAGCACCCAGAGAATATTGAAAAAATAATAATGGGAGAAAATATAGGAACTATAATCAAGGAGGTATAATATGTATAGAGAAATAATTGCAAAATCAGAGGAAACAATGAGAAAATCAATTGGTTTTTTAAAGGAAGACCTTGCTAGCATTAGAGCAGGTAAAGCTAATCCTAAGCTTGTTGATAGAATCCAAGTTAGTTATTACGGTACAATGACACCCCTAAATCAAGTTGCAAATATATCAGTACCAGAACCAAGAACAATTATTATACAACCTTGGGATTCTAGTTTAGTCAAGGAAATTGAGAAAGCTATAATGTCGTCAGATTTAGGCATTAACCCTTCTAATGATGGAAAGATTATTAGACTTGGTATTCCTGTACTAACTGAAGAAAGAAGAAAAGATCTTTTGAAATTGGTAAAAAAAGAAACTGAAAATACTAAAATAGCTATTAGAAACATAAGAAGAGATTCTAATGAAGAAATTAAAAAGCTTGAAAAATCAAGTGAATTAACAAAAGATGACCTTAAAAAAGCAGAAGAAGAAATGCAAAAGCTTACAGATAAATATATCAAGTATTTAGAGGATATCTATAAAGATAAGGAAAAAGAGATACTAGAGGTTTAACTATGGATAATTTAATCGGTTATCCATTAATTGATGCTTTGAAAAAAATAGACAACAATAAAATAGTTAATATAGTAAAACTAATTGGAACAAACAAAAATTTCAATGATTTAAAAAGGCCATATGTTATTAGGAAATATGACAATGACAAGTATATAACATTGTATGTTTCGTACTATTAGTCTCAAAAGCGGGCTTGTGAATTATCATAAGCCTGTTTAGTGCTTTTTTTGAAAACAGTGAGGATATTATGAACTTAGAAGAACAAGTGCGTACTGGGGTTATTCCTGCACATATTGCAGTAATAATGGATGGAAACAGAAGATGGGCAAAAAATAGGAATTTGCCTACAAAGTTAGGGCACAGAGAAGGAGCTATGAGAGTAACTGACATGGTTAAAAACTGTGCTGACTTAGGCATAAGGTACTTGTCTATTTATGCATTTTCTACTGAAAATTGGAGAAGAGATAAAAAAGAAGTAGATTATTTAATGAATTTATTAGCTGAATTTGTCATTAAGGAACTGGACTATTTACATAAAAATGATGTTAAAATTACACTGATGGGTAATATTGAAGATTTGCCGGAACGTACGAAAATAGAAGTAGCTCGTTCAATTGAACTTACTAAAAATAATAAAACGCTTCATTTGAACATAGCATTAAGTTATGGTTCAAGAAATGAAATATTAATGGCTGTAAAGAATATTATCGACGAATATGAAAAAAATGAAATAAAGATAGATGAAATAAATGAAGAACGTTTTAAAGAGTATCTATTTACTCATGATATGCCAGATCCAGATTTGTTAATAAGAACAAGCGGTGAAATGCGTTTAAGTAACTTTCTTTTATACCAGCTTGCATATACAGAACTTTATTTTACAGATGTAATGTGGCCTGATTTTAAACTAGAAGAGTTATTAAAAGCTATACAAAGTTACCAAAGCAGAAAGAGGAGATTCGGAAACTAGGGCGGTGTTATTATGGGAAAAAGAGTATTTACTGGAGTTGCAGGCGGGGCTTTTATTGCGGCTGTTACATATTTTGGGGGTACCTTTTATGATTTTATATATTTTGGTATAACCTGTATAGCCATTTATGAGCTTTCAAAGGTTTTTTTTAATAACGGCTTTGCATATGGTGCAATTGTGAATTATATGTTCGCAATTATTTTATTTGTTGAAAAAATAACTGATTATCAGCATTTTTTTGACTTCTTTTTGTTCTTGTACATATCGATTAATTTTTTAATATTTGTATTTCATAAAAAAACTGATATAAAGAAAATCTCTGCAACAATATTTATTGGAACATATGTTGTGTTTTTCATGTACCATATGCTGTTAATGAATGGTTCTAAATATGTTTGGCTAGTTTACATAATAGCATTTGGTTCTGATACATTTGCATATTTTACTGGGAAGCTCTTTGGAAAACACAAATTGTATCCTGTAGTAAGTCCTAATAAAACAATTGAAGGGGCAATTGGTGGAGTAATTGGTAGCGTAATTTTATCACTAATTTATTTTAATTATTTAAGCATAAATAAATTTATATACATTATAATATTTAGTGTGTGTACATCTGTTTTTTCAATGACAGGTGATTTAGCAGCATCAAAAATTAAAAGAGAATATGGAATAAAGGATTTTGGTTATTTATTGCCAGGACATGGCGGGATATTAGACAGATTTGATAGTGTACTGTTTGTTGCTCCCGCGGTTTATTACTTTGTTCAGCATTTCTTATAATATGGAGGTAATATATTGTTAACAATAATAGCATCTATACTAGTTTTTTCAGTTATAGTACTAGTTCACGAGTTTGGTCATTATAAAGCAGCAAAAAATGCAGGCGTAAAAATATATGAATTTGCCATAGGAATGGGACCAACAGTATTTAAAAAAGAAAAGAATGGAACTATATATTCTATTAGGGCAATACCAATCGGTGGTTTTGTACAAATGGAAGGCGAGGAAGAAGATGTTAAAACACCAACGAGCTTCGCAACAAAGACGGTATGGCAAAGGTTTAAAATAATTGCAGCTGGTCCAGCAATGAACTTTGCGTTAGCTCTTGTTTTATTCTTAATTATAGCCTTCTCTTTTGGAGTATATGGCAATAAAGTTGATTATGTGGATGAAAATTCAAATGAATATGCCGCAGGCTTAAGAGCTGATGATAAAATAATTTCTATAAATGGAGAAAAAGCATATATTTGGGAAGATATTTTTTATGAAATTACAAATCCAGATAACTCATCTTATACGGTTAAATATGAAAGAGACGGTCAAATAAAAGAAGCTACGGTTAATAATAATTACCGTAAGTTAGTTGGAATAACATCATCTCTTGTTGATGGGAAAACTACTACAACTGTAGCACCATCTGATATGTCCTCACCTGCGTATGCCGCAGGAATAAAAGAGGGAGACAAAGTTTTAAAAGTAAATGACGTTAATGTAAATACTTGGGAAGAAATAGTCTCTGAAATTGAACTTTCACCAGAAGGTAGTCCAGTTAAAGTTACGGTTGAAAGAGATATGCAGACTTATGATTACAATATTGTGCCACAAACTCAAATTTCAGTTAAATTCGATACAAAACTTGAGAAATCTTTTGTTTCAGCAATAGCATCATCAGCTTACAAAACTGTTTATTATATTGAACTTATGTTTAAAACCATAAGTAAGTTAGTAACGGGAAAACTAGGAGCTGATGCATTGGGTGGTCCTGTAATGGTTATATCAATGGTTGGTGAAGCTGCACAAAACGGAATACTTTCTCTTTTGAATTTGGCTGCCTTTATAAGCATAAATTTAGGATTCATGAATTTGTTGCCAATACCTGCTCTAGATGGTAGTAAACTGGTATTCCTATTAATAGAAGGTATCCGTGGCAAGTCAATTCCAATTGAAAAAGAAGGTTTTATCCATTTTATAGGATTTGTAGTTTTAATAGGTTTTATGTTGTTTATAACATACAAAGATGTATTGCGATTATTAAGATTATAAACTGATTAATAGTAAAAAATAATGGTAGGATTTGTGCTAGCACAAACCTATCATTAATTTATTAATTCATAGTTGTATTTGGGGAGGATTTATGGATACAATAATTAGAAGGCAAAGTAAAAAAGTAATGTGTGGAGATGTACAAATTGGTGGGGACGCACAAATTTCTGTTCAATCAATGACTAATACATTTACTAAGGATGTTGAATCCACTGTAAACCAAATATTAGGATTAGAACAAGCTGGTTGTGAAATAGTTAGAGTTGCTGTTGCTGACAAAGAAGATGCTGAAGCAATAAGACAAATAAAAAAACAAATACACATACCTATTGTTGCTGATATTCATTTCGATTATAGACTGGCTTTGGAAAGCATTGAAAATGGTATAGATAAGCTAAGAATTAATCCAGGTAATATTGGAAGTATGGAAAGAGTTCAAAAAATAGTTGAAATGGCGAAACCGAGAAATATCCCAATAAGAATTGGGGTTAATGTGGGAAGCATTCATAAAGAAATATTAAAAAAATACAATGGAATACCTACTTCAGAAGGAATGGTTGAATCTGCCCTTGAACATGTTAAAATATTAGAAGACCTAGATTATGACAATATTGTTATTTCAATGAAGGGTACTGATATTAAAATGACTATAGATGCATATAGAAGTATGGCTAAAAAAGTAGACTATCCACTTCATTTAGGGATTACACACGCTGGAACTCTTTTTGAAGGAAGCATTCGCTCTGCAATTGGAGTCGGAAGTCTTTTGGCCGATGGTATAGGCGATACTTTGAGAATATCACTTACAGATGACTCAAGAGAAGAAGTAAAAGTTGCAAGAGAAATTTTAAAAAGCTTGAATCTTAGAAATTTTGGCATAAATTATATCACATGTCCTACATGTGGTAGAACAAAAATTCAGCTCATAGACCTTGTAAAAAAGGTACAAGAGGGGCTGAAAAATGTAAAC
>JBGUET010000081.1:3786-8620 GCA_041821225.1 Sedimentibacter sp. | reverse complement strand
TTTGTTTCTGAATTTTATTTTCCAATTTGTCATATATGGTTCATAGGTTAGTGCATATGCAGTTAGTTTTCCTGCATCAAATTCTCTATTTCCAGGACAGGATTGTTCAAAATCAACCCCATATATTTCATTGTTTTTTATTATGAAGTTTCTGAAATTTACATCCCACAACACAACTTGCTCATTGAAATGAGCAAGTGTTATGTTGTGAAAATTTTTAATCCAACAACATAATTTTACAAGTATTTCATCATATTCCAACGAATTTTGCTTTTCTAAATCTTCATACCAACTTAAAAGAGTTAATTGGCCTAAATCTTCCATAATTATTTTATTACTTTTGCTTTCAATTATATTAGGCACATTAGCCCCATTTTTTTTCAAAATATTTAAGATTTCTTCTTCTTTATAAAAATCATCAATATTTGCAAATGTTTTAGAAATATAAGTTTTATCATCTTTAAAAATTCTATAAACTTCATTCCTTTTACTGTTTAATCTTACTTCTTGATACATACTTCTATATCCCCGTTTTCAGAATATCCTTCTAGTTCTTTAGCAATGGCTTCAATAGAATTTTTCAAAATTTTCTGTACAAATGGAACCATAGTAATTTCTTTTCCGTTTACTTTAAGTATAACTTCTTGTTTATCCAAAACACATTCCCTCCTTTCTGCCTTTCCTTTTAATATTAAAGAACTTAACTCTGTACATGTATGACCACACTTTTGACAACATTCATCCTTCATGTCAGGAAGTCTATCAAACACTTTTTCTTCAATTAAATCAACCAGTTTTTCTATGTCAGTTATTGAATTTATTGCAGGCAGTCCCTTATATTCTTTCATTTCGCCAGAAATTCTCCCTGATACTGCAAATGTTGTTTCATCCATTCTATCTTCAATCCCTTGTATGTCGTGTGCAGTAACTATTTTAGGTGCACAAGTGTCCCTTACACCTTCAAGTATAACATAATCATGAGAATAAAAATCTAAAATCTCATTCACACTTAATTTTTTTTGAAATAATATATCTGTTTCGTATGCACCTCTTGCTGATACTAAGCTCGAACCGGCTTTTCTGTGTCTATCAGTATTAGTACCTTCTAAATCTATTTTAAAATCATGAAAATGGATTTCTTTAACTGTTCCCACTGAATAATTTCTTTTAATAAGTTCCCTTATTATGTTTTCTATGGTTAATGTCTTGCCTGAATCAGATATTCCTATTACTGAAAAAACTTTCATTTTCTTCACCTCATAATTAAATTATTTTTATAATAAATAATAGCAATACAAATACAAGAGTAATTGCAATTATAGCATAATCATTATTTTGCATTTTAAGCACCATGTAACTTGTCCTTGAATTATATGCCCTAAACCCTCTCATTTCCATGGCTGAAGATAATTCTTTTGCTTTAAGAATAGAATTTGTGACTACTGGAAACAAAATATAATTGTATATTTTTATTTTTTCTTTAACTTTGATTTTTTTCAAATCTATACCTCTTAGCTGTATAGCTGTTATCATGTCAGTCATTTCTTCTTTAAAAATAGGGAGAAATCTTATTGACACCGAAACCATAAATGCAATTTCATAAGGACAATGCCACTGAACTAATCCCTGGACAATTTCTCTGCTGCTTGATGTTGTAATAATGGCTGCAGAAGCAATTATAATTCCTAATCGCAACATAAATTCTAAAGATTTTACAATTCCATAATCAGTGATTATTGTAATGTTTCCAATTCGTATTAATGGATTTCCTGCCTTAGTAAATAAGCTTTGAACTATTGCTATTGCCAACATTACTCTAATTATTTTTTTTATTCTTACAAAGATGGCTACCAAATCGCTTTTCATTGCAAATGCACATAACAAAGCAATTGATAATATTGTAATAAGAGTTAATATATCATTATATATTAAAGAAATTGTAGACAAAACTAAAACCATTACTAATTTTGTTCGAGGGTCTATTTTAGAATTTATTGTCATGTAAAATACAACCTCCTTCTAAATTAATAACTCTTTGTCCATGTCTTTTTATAAAATCCTTATTGTGACTTATGGCAAGAATACCGATTTTTCTGTTTTTAAGTTCATCTAAAACATTTGACAAAGCTTCAATTCTTTCTTGATCCAAAGAAGCAGTCGGCTCATCTAATATTAAATATTTAGGCTTGTTCATTAGGACAGATGCTATTGCCAGCCTCCTTTTTTCTCCGTAGCTAAGGAAAAAAGGATATAAATTTTTAACTTTTTCAAGATTAAAAATTTTAATCATCTCTTCTGCTTGTTCATAGACTTCTTCCTTTTTCTTACCTTTGAATATTAAAGGGAAAATCAATTCTTCCATAACTGAAGTAGCAAAAAGCTGCCTTTCTGGATATTGATAAACATAACCTATCATTTCCCCAGTTTGTCCAAGAGACAAATTGCTTGCATCTTGTCCTAATATTTTTATCGTTCCATTTTGAGGTTTTAAAATTCCCATAATTATTTTTGCTAATGTAGTTTTTCCAGAGCCGTTGCTACCTACTAAAATAGTTGACTCTTCACAATTTAAATTAAGTGAAAAATCTTTAAAAACAATTCTACCTTTGTTGTATTTATATGATATATTGCTTATTTCAATCAGATTGTTCATCGCTCACCTATATATATCGTCCTGTCTGCTATTTTAATATTATCTAAATCATGGTCTACTATTATTATTGTTTTTCCTTGTTCCTTTAATTTAAGCAACAGATTTTTGATTATTTCTTTTCCATCATCATCAATCCAAGACATTATTTCATCACATATTAGTATTTGAGGGTCAAGCATTAAAACAGAAGCAATGGCAATAAGCTGTTGTTGTCCCCCTGATAAATTGTTTGGATTGTCATATCTGAACTTTTCCATGTTAATGATATTTAAAATTTCATTTATTCGCCTTCCAATTTCTTTTCTTTCTACACATAGATTTTCAGGACCAAAGGCTAGCTCATCCTCAATTGTAGGAGAAAAAAGCTGAGTGGAAGGGTTTTGAAATATTATTCCTACTTTCGTAACAATTTGTCCCATATCCATTTTTTTAATATTGTTTCCATATATAAATACATCTCCAGAGAATTCGCCTGAGTAAACATTTGGAATCAGTCCACAGATGCAATTGCAAAGGGTGCTCTTTCCTGAACCGCTTCGTCCCAATATTGCTAAAGATTCCCCTTCATTTACAACTAAATTAATATTATTTAATACTTTTTCACTGCTGTTTTTATATTTAAAACTTAAATTTTTTACTTCAACTGCCTTCATTACTTAACCTCTATTTTTGTAAGCCATTTACATCTTCTATTGCTAAAAGAATCCGAAACAATAATTGACTCATAAGGACCCCTGCCACCTTCATCCTTGCTGCCTAAATACTGTCCATCTTCCATGTATGCAACATAAATATTATTATCTCTAAGTACTTCATCAATAGAATATGCCACTGAATAACCATCAGCCGCGCTTAATATTACAGCTGTGCTATTTTCAATATTAATATTGTTTGAATAAAGAATATTTTTCAACTGAACTCCAGAATAGCTGTGAACAACAGGATTTGTATCGGAGGTATCAAGGACAGCGTCAAAATTTTCTTCTTCACCCATTGTAATATTCTCTTTATTAAGAATTATCTGCGTATCATCATATTTTAATAATATTTCTGCATTTGCCAGCATTTCTTTCTGCATTTCTATAGATGGTCCATTTAATTTTAGAGAAAATATAACACTTGCTAGCAATATTATTATTATTGAAATAACTATTAATAACCTCTTATTCATGTTTGCTACTCCCTAGGAATTTATCATAAATACATTATCTTATATTTTCTTATATTTTTCAATGAATATATGCTAATTTATTTAAATACCTAAATAAAAAATAGAGCATGTCGCTCTATTTTTCTGATTTTTTTAAAATGGTGCAAATCCTTGTTCAGTCCACCAATCTTCTTTTAATAAGTTGTATTGCTCACTAAATTGTAGCAAATGAACTTTTTCCCAGTTAATAAGTATATCAAACAATTCCTTGCCAGCTTGTGAAGATACTTTTTCCTTTGCTTCCTCGTAAAATTTTATTGAATCTTGTTCCATTTTCATTCCTATGCCAAATATGGAAAGAGCCATAGAAGCGTCGTTTTTATCAACCTTGTTCCAACGATATATTTCAGGGGAAGGAATTTCTATACCTGCGTCAATTATGCTATTAATTTTAACTTCTCCACCATCACTTAATTTAGCCCATAATTTTTTCAAGTAATCTGCATGTTTTTCTTCTTCAGTGGCTAATTCTAAGAATGCTTCTTTTGTTCCTTCAGAAGTTGATTGAGCACTTGCCAGTTTGTAGAACTCATACCCTTCAATTTCATTTAATACCGCCTGTGATATTATTGTAAGTTCATCTTTATACATATTGCCTCCTAAGTTATTAAATTAATATACACTAATTATACCACTCAACAAGCATTTTAAACATTAAATGCATTATGATAAATAAAAAGCAAAATACTTAATTCTTTAAAAAATATGGAACCACCATATCAGAATATCTGCATTCTCCGTGTGTCCCTCCGTTTTCCGTTTCATGCATTCCGTGGTCTGCAGTAAGAATTATAGTTCCATCCCATATATTGCTTAATTCACTAATATAACTATCAATTAGTTTAATATATAACATAGTTTCATCAGCCTCAGGTCCATAGCTATGACCTCTATCATCTATACCGTGAAAATGAACAAATATAAAATCATAGTTTTCAGCCGAAGCTCGCAAGGCACTTTCATACATTTCA
>JBGUET010000081.1:0-3776 GCA_041821225.1 Sedimentibacter sp. | reverse complement strand
TCCCCATCTTTATTTTCATCTATATGGAGTTCTGGTTCGATTTCTGTGTTAAGTATTTTAATATCCCCTTCAAGCAATAAAGATTTTTTGTTATTTTCTAAAGTGTAGCCAAAGATACTTTCTACATTCAGCTCTCTCACACTCCTGTCATGAACACCATTTACATCAGGAGTTTTACCAGTTATCATGGCTGCATAGCCTGCATTTGTTACAGGAGTAACAACACTTACGGCCTCATGCTGAAAATATTGTTTTAAAAAATCAACATATCCTTTTTCTTTTGCTACTTTAAATTGATTTAATGAAAAACCATCCAACAAAACTACCATAACTTTTTCATTATTTTCTAAATATTTTTTTGAATCATAATATGCGTCAGTTATACTGTGAAAATCATTTGTAACATATATTCCAGTTACATCTTTTATTTGTTTGTCTTTATTATAAGAAGTTACTGTACCATCCTTTTCTAAATACAATTTGGCTTGAACATTTTCTGTCTTGCCGGACCTACTTATAACAACAGCATTTTCATAATTCTCATTTCCTATAATCTCATATAATGATTCTTCCTCTTTAGGAATATATTTTACAACATAATCTTCATTTTGATTAAATATGGTTATTCCTTCATCTACAGATTCTGTAGTATTGCTTTGTGAATTTCCATTATCTTTGTTACATCCAGCTAAGATAAGAACTAGAATCACTAACATTGCAATTGTTTTTTTGCAATTGAGGTTAAAGCCTACGTTATTTTGTATTGTATTTTTCATTTAATCACCCACTATAATATTCATTTTTTCTAGTCCTACCATGATGCTTGAAGCTATAATGCCACCTATAGCCCCTGATAATGCAGCACAGGACACTATTAATACAACAGTTACAGGAGGAAGCCTAAAAAATAATATGTTTGAAATTAATGTACCAACAACATTTGCTGCCATACATCCCAAAACGTAATGCAATATATTATAATTTTTATTTTTAGAAAACAGAAATACAAAATCAACTGCTATTCCAGGCAAAGTATATGAAACAAAGCTCATGAGTCCGTGTGTTCCCATAGTACCAGTTGCAATTACAAGGATACTTTGAACAATACCAATTAAAAAACCTGTACCACTTTTTTTCACCAACCCAGCCCCAAGCACAATCCAAAACATGTAAAAGCCGCCTGCAATGGCGCCTCCAGGTATAAACAATGGACCTGTTACCACATGGACAAGGGGAACAACAATAGGTTTCGTTGCAACTCCCAATGATGATATTACAGCAATTAATACTAAATTAAATACAGAAAACTTCTTTAAAAATGCTTTTTCTTTCATAGATACCCCAACATTACTCTATTCTATTGAAATTTTGTTAACATGCTTAACCCACCGTTGACTGAAGGGGTCTCTCCTTATAACTAATTGAAAAGGACCATTTCCTCCTTGTTTCTTAGACTTAAGCAATTCACCATCCATATCAAATGTTAAATATACATTGCTTGGCTCTTCTATTTCTTCTATGTCTAAAATTATCCTATAACCATCTGAAGCACTTATAGTGATTTTATCTGATTTTGAAATATCAATATTAAGTGATGACAGCAACTTAGTCAATTCAATTCCCTTATATTCCGTTTCAACGGGCTTTTCGCCGCTACTTCTAACTACAGCAGGAAATATTATTGCATCGGCGTTATTGTATATGATTTCACTTTCTATCGTTTGTTCTACTTCACCATAGTTAATGACAATGGATGTTTTTTCTTTGGAACAAGCTGTAAGATTAAGTAAAACAAAAACTATTAAAATTATCATTTTTATTTTTTTCATATGATTTCGTACCTGCCTTATTTCTAAATAATAAATACAATGAAGAAACTAATTGGTAGAAAGTGATTGGCTGACTGCATCTTTTACAGCGTTAATGAATCCTCTGCTTGACGCCGTGGCACCACTGACTGCATCTACATTTAACCCCTGTGTTTCAATTATTTCCTTTGCTAATTCTTTAAACACTTCTTGGTAATATCCTGAGGTTTCCCTGTGATTAATAATTTTAATTTCTCTAATTTCATTTTTATTAATTTTTACTTCAACTTCTATGTTTCCTCCAAACCCAATTCCATCACCTGAATATAATCCGTCCTGAATATTTCCAATGTTTCCTATTAATTGAAGATCGGAAGAAAATCGCACAACTGGTAAAATAAAATAAATGCCAACAAATAAAACAAGACATATTATTATATACTTGCTACTATTAATTTTTCTACCAGCAAATTTCATTGAATATCCTTCATTTCCATTGATGCATGAACTGTCAATGCATTCTAGACAATTTATGCACTCTGGAGATATTATGTCATCATTGTTTTCTATATTAACAGGACAGTTTCTTATGCAGTGGGCACATCCATTACAATTTTGGCTCTTATGTATTTTAAATGGTCCGATAGCATACAAAAGACTTTGAAATGCTCCTAACGGGCAAAAAAATCTGCAGAAAATTCTTTTAGCAAATAAGGATACCACAATTATAGCGAGCAATATTATAGTTCCAATGGTAAAATTAAGGCCCAGGAAACAATTTAAATATGCAAGCCAGGGGGAGAAAGGACCAATCAAATTGCCCATTTCTAATATACTTAAAACTAAAACAGCTATTAAAATAAAATATTTTAATAATTCTAGCTTAGAATAAATAGGCTTTTTCAACTTGATTGCCTTTAATCCAATTTTAACCCCTATATATTTGAAAAAATCTTGTAAGGCACCTATAGGACAAATAAATCCACAAAAAAATCTTCCCAAAAACAATGATATAAGCATAACAGCAATTGAAAGAGCAATACTTCTGCTAAATCCCCTCCATCTGTATGACAAATCAGTGAATGCTGATTTAAATGCGCTCCATCCACCGTATGGATTCATGTCACCAATTGAAAGCAATCTGAAATTAATATAATCATTAATATACAAATAATATATTGTGCATGAAGATATTACAGTTAAAGTGATAATAAGTTGTATTAAATTCCGCCTTTTAAAATTCATTGCTTTTCAATCCTTAATAAGTCTGTCATTATTTCATTTCCATCATTGACCAAAGTAACTTTTTCGTTTTCATTTATTATATAGCAGTTAAGTATTTGGTTTAGTGATAATTCCACTTTTGTATTATCTGTTTTAACAGCTATGAATGTACTATCATCCACCCATCTCATGCCAGCTGTCAACAAAACATCTTCTAAAAGCAGCATTTCTCTTCCGTTTAATTCTTTTGTTCTTACAACTTCTTTTATTTTATCTGGAAATATTACTGCATCTTTAGTAGTTGAAAAATGAGTCATTTCCTTGACATTCATCCCTAATTTAAAATTAGGTGCAATGTTCATTGGTGCATTCTCTCCTTCAACTTTTATAAAATATCTTTGTCTCACCATTGAAATAGTTTCGTTTTTTACAAGTCCATCTGTTGCACCCATTGTGAAGAATCCTTTTTCGTCAACATAATCAAATTTTTTTAAAATTTTACCAATTTCAATGGATTTATCCTTACTTCCATAATATTCATAATAATAAGGTTCAATATCCCTTGTTAAAGCGTCAAAAGCATACACCTTATCTATGTCCTTTGGAGATATCTCACTATATAAATCAATGTTTGTGACCATCTTTACCCAATATGGTCCAAGTTCTAACGGAACAGAAACTCTCATAGGCTTTTCAGCATCGCTCAATCCTTTACCATTCACTTGCCATGTGAGTATTATATCA
>JBGUET010000080.1:0-8741 GCA_041821225.1 Sedimentibacter sp. | reverse complement strand
AACATTAAATCAGTAGGTTGGAAAATAGAAGGAACCTCAAAAGCGAGCAACATAAATGTTGAAGTTGACTATATATTAACGCAAGCACAAAGATTAGAAGCTGATGCAAAAATAGATAGCATATTGGCTGATATAATACTTCCTTATATGAACGATCATGAAAAAGTTAAAGCAGTTCATGATTATATTGTATTAAACGGTATGTATGATACTACATTCCATTTTTATTCAGATTATGATTTGCTAACACAAGGTAAATCAGTATGCAATGGATATGCACTTTTAACATACAATATGCTTAATAAACTTAATATACCTGTTAAACTTGTTACTGGTACAGGTAATGGAGCCCTCCACATTTGGAATATGGTGAAACTTGGAGACTATTGGTTCCACCTAGACACAACCTGGGATGACCCAATACCAGATAAAAATACAATTTCATACACCTATTATATGCTTACAGAAAAAGAAATTTTGAAGGACCATACCATAGATGAGAACATACTTATTCCTGAAGCAAATGTGAGATATTATGATTATCTTAAAGCTTTATCTTATGATAAATTATTAATTGAAACAGGACTTGATATTTATGATGATGAGAATACAGCTGAAACTCAAGATGAAATAAGCAAAATATTTAACAGCAAAATAATTTATCATCCCCTAGAAATTTCTGTTAGAATTAGTAAATCACTTAGTCAAGAAAGTATAAACACTGCAATGTCAAATTTGTTTAAAAATGATTTTATATCTGAAATAGGCTATGGACAGCTTGACAATGATGCCACAGGAGCATACAAAATTTTGAATTTGCATATAAAATATAAGGAAACTCCAGATAGTATAACCTTTGATTTTGACAATAAAGTTTATAATACTGCAACAAAAGTAAACTTCAATGTTTATGCATTATACGGAAGTAAGCGAGTCAATATTACTGAAAATGTTTTAATTTATCCATACAATGAAAATAAACTAAACATTTCAAACAGCACATTGACCTTCAAGGATTCTGGAAGCTATAACCTAACTTTTGAATTTCAAGGAATAAAAGAATATGCACCAATAACAGCATTAAACTCCAATGCATTTGCATATATTACAGATATAAAACCAGAAAATTTTGTGAATGTAAAGATTTACAATCAATACATTGATTTTTCCTCAATTGGGCAATGGCCATTTATTGAAAGCGGAAGAACATTGGTTCCACTTAGAGCAGTTTTTGAAGTTTTAAACTGCAATGTTAATTGGGATGAAGGTACAAACACAGCTGTTGTAGAAAAAGATTCAACAAAAATTTTAATTCCAGCAAACAGCAAAACTGCATATATAAACGGAATTGCAAACAGTCTAGACATGCCAGCCAAAATAGTAAATAACCGCATCATGGTCCCTCTAAGATTCATAAGCGAAGCAATTAACAAAACCGTCATTTGGGACGATGCAGAAAAAACAGTATTGATTTATTGATTTTTTTAACAGGCTCAAATATCATGGGTTTCATCAGATTATAATTTAACAATTTAAAAGAGGCAGCTACTTTTTCATAGCATGCCTCTTATTATTTACTGATTTGCTTTTTCTTTTAATACTTCAACAGCCTTTTGCAATTGATTGTCAGTTTCATAAAACTCACTTCCATAGCCTTCTGCATCCTCAGACAATTTTAACTCAATATCAGGCTCTATACCTATTCCGTGAATATTAATTCCGTTTGGAGTGAAATACTCAGATACTGTCATCTTAATTCCTTCGCCATCATTCCCGAATCTTTGTACTCTTTGAACTATTCCTTTCCCAAAGGATTTAGTTCCTATAAGAGTTGCTCTATGTGTATCCTTCAAAGCACCTGCCATAATTTCAGAAGCGCTTGCACTACCTTCATTTATTAGCAGTACCATAGGAAGATCTTCCATATTTTTATCAGATTTGAAATATTCAATTTCTCCAGCCTTGGTCTTTGTATATGTTACAACGCCTTCACCCATGAACATTTTAGAAATATCCACCGTAGCATCTATAATTCCCCCTGGATTGTATCTTAAATCAATTACCAAGCTCTTCATCCCCTGGGTTTTTAAATCGTTGTAAGCAACCTTGAAATCATCTGCTGTCTGCATATCAAAAGTTGTTATTTTTATATATCCAATATCATCTTCAAGCATTGCTGGCTTTATAGTTTTTATTCTGATTTTTTCTCTATTTATAATTATTTCAGAAACTTCCTGTTTGCCTTCTGTGTTTTCTCTTTGTATTGTTAAAGTTACACTGGTTCCAGGCATCCCCTTCATAACGCCAACTGCTGCGTCAATCTGGTCTGATGAATATTCTGTGCCGTTAATTTTTATTATTTTGTCCCCTGTTTTAAGTCCTGCTTTTTCTGCTGGTGTATCTTCTATTGGTGAAACAATCATAATTTTGTTATCATCACTTGCTGTTATGTAAACACCTATTCCTTCATATGTTCCCTCAGTATCCTGCATAAGTGCAGCAAAATCTTTTTTTGACAAATACTGGGTGTATGGGTCTCCCAATGCCTTAAGAGTTCCCTCTAACGCACCTTCAAGCATTACATCCTCATCTGCATCATATAAAAAATCATTTTTTGCAATTTGCATAACACTTTCTTGCTTTGCATATTTGTCATACATATCCTTCATTTCGGTGTATGTTTCTTCTGATAATACTACTTTTTGTCCCATTTCAACTAAAAACACATTTCCCAGTGTCACAGTTAGAAAAGCAGTGACTAAAACAACAACCATAATTGTAAGAATATACTTTTTTCTAGATACCATATACTCACTCCCGATAATTAATCTTAAGCTCAAAAATTAAGCGCTTATATTCATTTATATGCTGTATTATAAAATTTTATCCTTATAAATTAATACAACTATAATACAAACATACATTTGTCATTATAGCATAGTTTAATAATAAATAAAATATTTTTATTTTTTTATAAACTATTGAAATTACTCACTATTTGTAATATAATCAACTAGTCGTGGGCCATTAGCTCAGGGGATAGAGTGCTAGACTTCGAATCTAGGCGTCGGGGGTTCGAAACCCTCATGGCTCACCAAACAAAAACCTTACAGCATCTAAGTTGTAAGGTTTTTATATTTTTCTTTTAAGTTGTCAATCCAATTATTAAACTTTACAAGTTATGCAAAGAGCAACGTCTTTATATGATTCATTTTAATTTTATTTGTTGAGTCATTATCAAATATTAAACATTAGCTATTTATTACAGGAATTTTTCTGCAACGTATCCTTTTATCATATTAACAGGTTCACCGTCTTTCCCTTCATATTGTCTTCCCCATCCAGTTAATATGGAGAATAAGAAAACAAATGTTAATGCGATACAGTGATAGGTTGAAAAGGCAAGCTGTATGGGACTAATTGCCTCTATAAACGGATAATCAACCATAAGAGATTGAGTAACTGACATTACAATAAATATAAATGCACTGATAAAAGGAATAAGTACAGGTATGGTTGCGGAACAACCATCTAAGAGATTTGCTCGCCTGTATGGATGAATATTTTTTGCGCGTCCTAATTCATCAGCAATAGGTCCAAACATTATTATGGCTGGAGAGTTAGCTGCTCCTAAGCAAATAGCTGTAATGATTACTCCCATAGCTATGATTAGCTCAGTACCTGCATCTGTTTGCGCTAACTTACTACTAAGTAGGGATTGAATGATTTTTTCCATAGTTCCACTTGCAGTCATAATTCCTATAATTCCACCTAATGCATAGTTGAATCCTACTGTGCCTAACATGCTTGTTATTCCTTCAATAGCAAAACCAGAGAGGCTTCCACCTTGAACTGAAATAATATCACTAGGTACTATCACCCCTGATATAAGCCCTATAACCGTTCCAGAGATAATTCCCCATGTAATGGCTATAAAAATATTTCTTTTAACAGTTGCAACCACCAACAAAATTATAACTGGCAACAGCATGATTAATCCTTTTGGATCCATATATTGCTGTAGAATTTCTACACCTGCTACATTTGCTGTGCCTGCACTGCCGTTAATGAAAAAGAATACACTAGCAATTAAAGCACCTACTAAAGCATATTTAAGCCTACTTGAAACACAGCCTCCTACATCAGCAAATCCTTTTTTATTGTTATATTTTTGAGAAGTGGCTGAAGCAATGGTAGTATCTGATATAGGCGCAACATTATCTCCAAAAATTGCTCCGCTTAAAATAGCACCTGCCAAAACAACTGGTTCTGCACCTAATAATATTCCTGATGGATAGAAAATTGGAAATGCAGAAAACAAAGTTCCTATTGATGTTCCAGTAGCTGATGCAATAATACATGTAGCTAAAAATGTGAAAACAACAAACATGCCTCCATGCAAGTTCAATGTATATCCCAACCAAACAAACCCCTCAGCAACTCCACCTCGAGACATTAATTTTACAAAGATTCCTACAATTAACAAAATCAATACTAAGGTGTTAATCATTGGAGATGACATGCCCTTTATAACTGCATCCCAATATTTTCCCCAATCTTTTGAAAACACGCTACCTGCTATTAATGCAACAAATCCACCCATTGCAAGTGCACTCATATCAAATACTTTAAATATAACGAAAAAACTAATGCAAAATCCAATAAAAACAAATAATGGAATCAATGACATATAGTCACTACCATAAAACTCTAACTTTTTCTCTTCTCTTTCCATAATCTAACTCCTAATGTTTTTTATTTATTTAGCCCAATGTCAAAGCATTGAATATTTTAATATTTGTCTCTATGACTTAATCCTGACTACCATATAAGTCTAATATAATTTCTTCTAAATCTAGTTCCAACAGCTTTTCTTTAGTAGGAACTCCTGTTTCTAAATCCCATCCACGACTGTTGTAGTATTCATCAAGCATCGGTTCAAGTTCAACAACACTTCCTGCTGATTGACCACACTCTTTTGGTAGAGGTTCGTAAAGAAATCTTTCAGGCAAAGTGTCATCATTCCTTCCCATTCCACATCTTACGATATATGCTCTCTCTAAATTTACAACCCTTTCAGCACTTTTTCTAAGCGCCTCATTTGTAAAATGAATTCCTGTTAATGCAGTCAGAATATCTGCAGCCTGTTGGAATGGAAGAATTTCCATATTAGTTATAGTGTTTTTACAAACATTTAAGCAATCTGCCAAAGCACTTCTTTCCTCAAAAAATTTAACTACCTTTCCTTTTCCTTTGTACTCCAATCTAAATGCAGCTTCTGCAAAACCAAATCTTCTCAGTCCCTCTTCTGCATCCTCTGTAAATTCAAAAGATGGTTCTGAACGAAGGTGGTCACCACCTCTAGATGCTACTGCAACTCCTAGAGCATATCCTTTTAAACCTCTTGGGTCCGCCTGAAATATTTCCAATTTTTTAACATGCATGGCGTACTTTTCACAACCACATCCTATTCTTTCTGCTGCTTTCACTACACCATCTGCTAGAATATCTCCAAATCCATTTCTATAGGCAATCTTAGTGATGAGTTCAAGCACTGATTTGCTATTTCCCCATGAAAGGTCCATATCATCAGTATCTTTTTTAGAAATTATCCCCTTTTCATAAAGCTCCATTGCAAATGAAATACATTCAGATGTGGAAATCACATCCATCCCATATCTATTACATAGGTCTACACCTTTTAGTGCTGGTTCAATTTCACCTACTCCTACTCGGGATGAAAATCCTGCCAATCCCTCAAATTCCGGTCCTTCGCTTTTCAAACCTTTAAATTCACCTTTATTAATTTCATAAAAGCGACTGCATGGAATAGTACAAGCAAAACAGCCTTTTGATTTTTTCTTATATGTTTCTTGTAAATATTCTCCACTAACCTTTTCTGCATTTTCAAATCTCCCTGTCTGAAAATGTCTAGTGGCAAGACAACCAGCTTCGTTGAGTGCATGCACAAGCTTTGTAGTACCCAACAATTTTCTAGTTTCGTATTCATCATGATTATAGATTGCTTCATCAACTTGCTTTAAAATTTTCACGAATTCCTCTGGGTTTTTAGCCCTTAAATCCATAGTACCTCTCACCGCGATTGCCTTTACATTCTTAGAAGCCAGGACAGCTCCCATTCCTGTTCTAGCAGCAGCTCTAACTAGGTTACAAAATATTCCCGAGTACTTTACACCATTTTCAGCTGCAGGACCAATGCACGCTACTTGAACTCTTTTATCCGCAAGTTCTTCAATAATCAACCGTTGTGTATCAAATACATCTTTGCCTACTATGTTTTTTGCAGAATGGAATGTAACAGTTCCATTTTTAATAAACAAATATATTGGCTCTTTAGCCTTTCCCTCTATGATGACTTGGTCAAAACCCGCAAATTTCAGCTCTGCACCAAAGAAACCTCCTGCGTTAGAATCACCTAATCCATTAGTCTGAGGGGATTTAGCTGAAAAATTCACTCTTGAGGAACCTGGAAACAATGTCCCTGATAGAGGACCCACTCCAATAATAAGTTTATTATCAGGTCCAAGAGGATCTGTATCTGGCATAACTTCATCGTATAGCCTTTTCATGTTGAAGCCTCTACCTCCAATATACTTTTTCTTATAATCTTCAGGCAAATCTTCCACTGTAAAACTCTCATCTGACAATTTTACTCTAAGTACCTTTTCACAATATCCAAACATGTTTTCATCACCTTTCTTTATTTTTTTATGCCTGCATTTCCATATGTTATTGCACCAGATGGACATCTTTTAACACAAGAAGGATCTCCACCGCACAGGTCACAAATTAATGGTTTGCCTGATATATTAAAATGAATGCTTCCAAAAGGACAAACTTTTTCACATATTTTACAACCAATACATTTATCCTCATCAACTATAACCGCCTTTGTTTTAGAATCCTTTGACAAAGCACCTACTGGACAGGCTTGTATGCACGGTGCGTTCCCACATTGCCTGCAAATATGAGGAATATCCTCACCAGCTTCTTCAACTTTTTGGATTTGAATTCTTGCATTGTCTCCGCAAAAGCTACCTGTATGCTCAAAACTACAAATTGTTTCACAGGCCCTACATCCAGTACACAAATCTGCATTAACAAGTATTCTTTGTTTGACTGTATTCTTTTCTGGTCTCTCTTTTTTTATTACTTTTCCCGTAACACAATCAATTGTCTCTATTCTGTATATAACCATCCCATTTGGGTCTGGGCAGCAAAGTCTTTCTGTGTATGGTATCCAGTCATTTTCCTCATCAATTTTTCTTTGTTTTGCTGGTAGAAAAGGCATTATACTCTGCAATGCCCACATGCACACATACTTTCCTTCTGGAATTACTATTTTCCCACCTTTCAACTCAAAGTAATCACCAGGTTTCATAGGCATATCACAAAATCCTTTAACTTCATCTACTACTATTCTCAAATCATACATAATACTACCTCCCTTATTTCTGAGCAATAAAAAAACCTCGTCCTATAACAATAGGGCGAGGTTACCACGCGGTGCCACCTAAATTGGATAGAATAATCTATCCATCTCTCACAGATACAGAAGTTTTCACTCGATATCCTGTTCTTGTAACGTAGAACCAACGGCAACAGCTACTCTCCAAAGATTTTGCCTAGCTTTTCGTGAATCCATTCAGCATATTATCCTGTATCAGGCTCCCACTGTCCCTGACTCGCTGTACATATTCATATGCCTACTACTTTCAGTCTTAAAATTTAAAATATAATGTTGTTAATTTTTAAAATTATAGTACGATATTTTAATATTGTCAATAGTTTTTTATTTTATACCACTAATTCTGTAAGTTTTTTAGAATAGCTTAACAATAATTCTTTCATACTTTCTATTTTTCTATCTGTATCGTTACTTTTAAAAAACGAAATTGCTACACAATTTCTCACCTTGCCGTCAATGCTAAATATTGGAATACCTACACCAATAGCATATGGGAAAGTTTCTTCGATACTTAAGACATAGCCTTGTTCCTTTATTTTTTTATATTCTAACAATAATTCTTCAGGGTCTGTAATAGTGTTTTTGCAAATCTTGTCAAATTTTTGAGAGTACACCAATTTTCTAACTGTATCCTCATCATGATATGCCATGAGACACTTCCCATAACATCCTTTATTTATAGGAAAAAAAGCTCCTGGTTTATATCCCATTTTTAATGGTTGATGAGTTTCAATACAATAAATTGATATTATGTTATTCCCATCTCTCCTAGCAAATCCAACTGACTCTTTTGTAATATCCGACAATTCATTTAATACATTTATAAGATTATTTTCATAGTTTGCGTTTTGAATAAAAACATTTCCCATGTGATATGTATAGGGACCTAACTTATATTTTAGAGTTACTTCATCCTTAATTACCATACTTTCATTTTCTAATGAAGTAATTATTCTATGTACGGTGGTCCTGTTCATATCTACCTTTAACGCTAAATCTGAAATCTTATATTCATAAGGACTTTCAGATAATATTTTTAAAATTTTTATAGATTTTTCAATACTTGATGCCTTTGTTTTACTATTCATTTATACCTCTATTCTACAAATTTTTTCTAAAGCTTATCATTTGTTGAAATATTAATCAAGTATATAGCATATATTTTTATTGATTTAATTAATGTGCTAATTTTTATTCTTTCGTTCTCTTGATGGCAATAATCAAATTCATCAGGAAATATTGGGCCCCAAGA
>JBGUET010000079.1:0-8755 GCA_041821225.1 Sedimentibacter sp. | reverse complement strand
ACTGCTGATGATGTAATTATAACAACAGGATCTCAGCAGGGACTTGAGTTCTCAGCAAAATTATTTCTAAATAAGGGTGATATAGTAATTTGCGAAAGTCCTAGTTATCTTGGAGCCATCAATGCATTTATGGCATATGAACCAAAGTTTTTAGAAGTTGAAATGGATGAACATGGAATGATAATATCAGAGCTAGAAAAGGCATTAAAAGAAAATCCAAATGCAAAAATGATTTATACAATTCCTGATTTTCAAAATCCAACAGGCAAAACAATGCCTGATGACAGAAGAAAAAGAATAGCTGAATTAGCTTCCCAATACAAGATTCCAGTAATTGAAGACAATCCATACGGAGAGCTTATATATGAAGGGGAGGTTCATCCTGCAATCAAAAGTTTTGATAAAGAAGGTTGGGTTATTTTTTTAGGAACATTCTCTAAAACCTTTACTCCTGGTTTGAGGCTTGGATGGATATACGCTTCACCAGAAATACTCAATAAGTATGTTCTTATTAAACAAGGGGCGGATCTTCAGTCAAGCTCACTAGATCAGAGAATTGCTGCAGTGTTCATGCAAAAGTATGATTTAAATGAACATATAAAAAAAATAAGAGATGTCTACGGAAAACGCAGAACATTAATGCTTGAAAGCATGGATAAGTATTTCCCTAAAGAAATAAAACATACAAACCCATATGGCGGACTTTTTGCTTGGGTTGAATTAAGAGATGACCTAGATGCCGCTTTAATTATGGAAGAATGCCTTAAAGAAAATGTTGCATATGTTCCAGGGGCCAGCTTCTTTCCAAATAGTTCAAAGAAGAACTTTTTCAGAGTTAATTATTCATGTATGCCTGAAGAAAAAATTGTTGAGGGTATTGAGAGATTAGGCAAAGTTTTATATAGGTACTATTAATATTCTTATAATGATTTTGTAGTTGAATAAAAGAATGATAAAACGGCTGTGGATTATTGTCCACAGCCGTTTTATCATTCTTTGACTATTAAAAAATTACAATCCGTATTTTTCCTTCATGAATGTCTCTATAGTTTCTGCTACTATTTTTGCTGCAGCAACTGCCTCAACTACATTTTTTGCACCTGTAACAACATCACCAGAAGCAAATACCCCTTCTTTTGTTGTTTTACCAGTGTTGTCAATCAGAACCAAACCAAGTTTGTTTATTTTGATTCCTTTAGTTGAATCTACAATATTTGAACTTGGACCTTGGCTTATGGAAACTATAACGGAATCAGCTTCATATAGCATTTCGCTACCTTCAATATTATTAAGTATTTTGTTTCCATCAGCATCCTGAGTATATTCAGTTTCTATGAAATTGACATAGTTATCTTTAATTTCAACTGGAGTTTTATTGAACTCAAAATTTACACCATCAAAGCGTGCATATTCTATTTCGTGCTTGCTTGAAGGCATATCCTCTTCACTGCGTCTATAAAACACTGTAACTTCTTTGGCTCCACTTCTTAAAGCAACTCTTGCTGAATCAAGTGCTACATTTCCGCCACCTATGACACACACTTTTTCTCCAATAGTATGTGTGTCAGGACTTCTTAAATAATCTATGGCAAAGAACACATTACCTTGGCTTTCTCCTTTGATATCAAGTTTTCGAGGCTTCCAAGTACCTGAAGCAACAAATATGCTTTTATAGCCGTCTCTGAATAGGTCATCTAAAGTCAGAACTGGACCTATAAGAGTATTTGGTCTTATTTTAACACCTAAATCAATTAGAATTTTATGATATTTATCTAGTATAGACTTTGGAAGTCTAAATTCAGGTATGCCGTATCTAAGCATACCGCCTATTTTTTCGTGAGCTTCAAAAATCGTTATGTCATAACCCTTTATTGCCAGAGTTAATGCAAGAGTTAGGCCTGCTGGTCCTGAGCCTATAATGGCAACTTTTTTCTCAGTATTAATTTTTACGTCAAATTTTAGCTTGTTCAGATAATAATTAGAAACATAATGTTCTATAGAACCAAATTGTATAGGGTTTCCTTTTTTGTTTAGAATGCAGTGTCCTTCACAAAGGTCTTCATGTGGACAAATAAGACCTGTAACCACTGACAGGGGATTATTGTTAAATAGTATTTCTCCAGCCTCATTTATTTTGTTTTCTTTCAATAAAGCTATAACTTGTTTAATTGGTGTATTAACTGGACAGACAGTCTCGCAAGATGGATTTTTGCACTGAAGACATCGGCTGTTTTCTTCTTTTATATTCGCAAACATAGTACCCTCCTAGCAAATAATATAGATGGAAATGTGAAAAACCTAGAATTAATTATAGAATATATTTAAACTAAATACTTTAACATTGTCACATTATAGCATACAAGGTTTAATAAAACAAAATGTAATTTTTACTTTGGTGAATGTACAAAGTAAATGCAACTTTGTCAAGGGGACGGAAAGACATGGGGACGTAAAAGATGTCTTAAACGTCCATGTGTCTTTGTTCAAAGAAGAACTTTTTTAGGGTAAATTATTCATGTATGATGAAGAAAAAATTGTTGAGGGTATTAAGAGATTAGGTAAAGTTTTAAATTTAGCATACTTAAATACTTTGTCTTTATTGAAGGATTCAGCCTAATGATAATTAACGACATATATCTGTAATTCCTCTTTTAATATGACAGTACATCGCGAGAGCGGCACCCTCGGCGTCCCTTTGTTCAATAAAATCAGCGATAATGCGATGGTTGGTTAAAGCATTAACGGCAGAAAGTTTATCTGTTCCAACATATACAGCTGTATTGATTGCATCTTTTATGGAAGCTTGAATAGCTGGAAGCATAAGCTCTATAACGTTGTTATGAGTCGCTTTTGCTATGGCAGCATGAAATTGTTGGTCTGCCTTAGAATAGGATTTGCCAGAAATAATCAGTGCTGCAGATTCACGTTCGCGTTTTACAATTTCTAGTATTTCTTCATCACTTGCACGTTCAACAACAAAACGAACGTTTGCAGGTTCAAGTATCAAACGCATCTCAAACCAATTGCAAACTAACTTCTTCTTATCATCTAAATAAGAAATTCCAAATGGATCATTCTGGGCATTGGGCTGTTCTGTAACAAATGTTCCACGTCCACGTTCTACAGATAAGATTCCATTCGCAACAAGCGTTTTGACAGCTTCTCGTATTGTCGTACGACTGACACCAAGTTCTTCAGCTAGTTTGTTTTCGTTAGGAAGTTTGTCTTTGGGCTTATATTTCTTGTCTATAAAAATCATGTCACTGATTTGGTTTGCAGCTATTTGTGAAATTGGAATAAAATTATTGAGCATATATATCTCCTCGATTAATAAAGTATATATATATAGTATAATACATATACTTAAAAAGTAAAGAAATACGTAGTATGAATTTTAAATAAAATTAATTATTTTATAATATATTGACAAGATACAATAATATACATATAATGTTGTTAATTAAAGCGCAACATTGGCAACGTTATCGAAGTAAAAAGTACATTTGAATTTAGATAACGAGACATCATACAACGGGCTTGATTAAGTTATCTAGACATTATATAATATTTACCTTTATTTTAAGTATCAAAATATAATAAAGCTCTAAAAATTCTTAATGGAGGAAGATTTATGAGAAGTGATCAAATGAAGTTAGGCGTTGAAAGGATACCGCACAGATCATTGTTTAATGCGTTGGGTCTTGTGGAAAAAGAAATTAGACAACCTATGATTGGTATTGTAAATGCACAAAATGACGTTATCCCTGGTCATCTACAGCTAGATGATATAGCGGAAGCTGTTAAGGCTGGAGTAAGAATGGCAGGAGGAACACCGTTCCAATTTCCTACAATTGGTGTATGCGACGGTATAGCAATGGGGCATGATGGCATGAAGTATTCTCTTATTAGCCGTGAACATATTGCTGACTCAGTGGAAATAATGGCAATGGCGCATCCCTTTGATGCTTTGGTGTTTGTAACTAACTGTGATAAAATAGTTCCAGGTATGATTATGGCTGCATTGCGACTAAATATTCCAAGTGTTTTTGTAAGTGGAGGTCCAATGATGCCAGGTTTTTACAATGGCAAAAAAATGACTGTTTCTAATGCATTTGAAGCGGTAGGAGCAGCCGGTGCAAATAATATGAGTGATGAAGAAATTATGGAAATCGAGCAATATTCTTGTCCAGGTTGCGGTTCCTGTGCTGGCATGTTTACAGCTAATTCTATGAACTGCATGACAGAGGTTATCGGACTGGGGTTACCTGGCAATGGTACTATTCCAGCGGTACATGCAGCTCGTATAAGACTTGCTAAGGCGGCAGGTCTTAAAGTTATGGAACTTTTAGAAAAAAACATTTGCCCTCGAGATATCGTTACGCCCGATTCTTTACATAACGCACTAACTGCAGATATGGCCCTAGGATGTTCATCAAATACTGTGCTTCATCTGCTTGCTATAGCACATGAGGCAGGGCTAAAACTTAACCTTGAAGAAATTAACAAAATAAGCAAGGCGACTCCACATCTTGTAAAGCTTAGTCCTGCAGGACCAAACTGTCTAGTGGACTTATGGCAGGCTGGTGGCCTTACTGCTTTGCTTAAGGAACTGGACGAATATGGACTGCTTAACACAGATTGTATGACTGCAACTGGTAAGACTGTTGCTGAAAATATAAAAGATACTAGAGTAATTGATTCGCAAATTATAAGATCACGTGAAAATGCATATTCACCAGATGGTGGTCTTGCAATACTTTGGGGTAATTTAGCTCCAGATGGTGCAGTCGTCAAGAAGGGTGCAGTCTTGCCTGAAATGATGGTACACAGCGGTCCAGCTAAAGTATACAACAGTGAAGAAGAATCAATGATTGCAATAATGAGTGGTAAAGTTGTATCAGGAGATGTAGTCGTAGTCCGTTATGAAGGTCCTAAAGGTGGTCCTGGAATGCGTGAAATGCTTACACCAACATCTGCAATTGCGGGTATGGGCTTAGATAGCAGTGTAGCGTTAATTACAGATGGAAGGTTCTCTGGTGCTTCAAGGGGTGCATCTATTGGACACATATCTCCAGAGGCAGCATCTGGAGGATTAATTGGTATAATTGAAGATGGAGATTTAATAAGTATAGACATTCCAAACAACAAAATTGAACTTATGATTGATGAGAACATCATAGCTGAGAGAAAGTCGAAATTTATACCTTTGGTTAAGCCAGTGCCTAATGGGTATCTCAAGAGGTATCGTAAAATGGTAACTTCTGCTAGTACTGGAGCAGTATTTGAAGATTAATATTTAAGTAAATTATAATAAATTATGTTAAATAAAATAAAAATTTGATTTAAATTAAAGAGGAGATAGAATATGAAAAAATTTCGTAGTTTCATGATTATTGCAATAGCACTTGTTATGGTATTTAGCATGACTGCTTGTAGTCAAAAAACTGAAACACCAACAGAGGAGCCTAAGGCAACTGCTGCTGAGCCAACCGTTATTAAATTAGGTATGACGATTAATGAACAAGACAGTTTCTATGTTTGCGCAACTAAGTTTTCTGAACTAGTTAAAGAAAGAACAGATGGTGCATATGACATCCAGCTTTTCCCGAATTCAGCATTAGGGGATGAAAGAACAATGTTAGAGAGCATGCAGATGGGAACATTAGATGCAGGTATCATAACAAGTGGACCTTTTGTTAACTTTGTTCCAGAGTTCGGTGTTTTAGATATGCCTTTCTTGTTTCCAAGTAATGAAGCTGCATATAAGGTTCTTGACGGTGAAGTTGGAAAAGAGATTTTATCGAAACTTGAAGAACATGATCTTAAAGGACTTGCTTATGCAGAAAGAGGCTTCCGTAACTTGACAAACAGTGTTCGTCCAGTTCAGACTGCTGAAGATATTAAAGATTTAAAAATTCGTGTTATGGAAAACGAAGTATATATAGCAGCTTTTAATGCAATGGGAGTAAATGCTGTACCTATGGCATGGACTGAAGCATTAACCGCTTTGCAACAAGGAACAATACAAGGGCAAGAAAACCCAGTCAATGTTATATATGCTTATAAAATGTGGGAGTCACAAAAATATGTTACTTTGACAAGACATGCTTATGCAGCTGCAGTTATAACGTTCAGCCTTGAAAAATTCAACAGTCTACCTGCAGATGTACAACAGATATTTGTAACAGCAGCACAGGAAGCTGCTGAATATGAAAGAGCGTGGGTTGCTGATAATGAATCTACACAACTTGCTGCTCTTAAATCAAACGGTATGGAAGTCATCGAAAATCCGGATTTGGACAGCTTTAAAGCAGCAGTACAACCAGTATATGAAAAATATACTCAGTATAGTGACTATATAACAAGAATTAATGAAGCTATAAAATAGATAATGAATAAATAATTCTTAGGTGGTGAGTGTTTTGTTAATAGCAAAAAAAATTAAGAAGGCGAGTGACTTTGTTGATAAAATAGGTTGTTGGCTTGTTGTATTAATGATATCTGGAATGGTATTTTTTACTGGTATCCAGATAATAGCACGTGTATTCTTCAAAGCGATATCATGGAGCGAAGAAGTCACCCGTTATTTGCTAGTGTGGTCAACCTTCATTGGAGCCGGCTGTGTTTATAAAAGGGGAGGACACATAAATGTAACATTCATTCAGGATTGTTTCAAGGGTAATTCAAAGAAATTTTTACAGATCATGGTACACTTGATTTGTGGTTCGTTTTTCTTGATTGCAGTTTATTTTGGTATAAAGTATATGATAAAACAGGGTGGGCAGCGTTCGCCTGCCTTGGGCATATATATGAACCTGATGTATATGGCAATTCCAGTTGGATGTGGGGCCATGCTGTTACATGCAGTGAATGCAATATTTGAGAGCTTTGGTAAAAAGGAGGTAAATGAATAATGGGATTGATACTGCTTTTTACTTTTTTAGGTGCACTTGTTATTGGAGTACCCATAGCATTTTCAATAGCGGTTGCTGGCATAGTTGTACTTATAGTAGGTGATGTTAACCTTTTAATAGTAGTGCAACGTTTATTTGCTGCTACAGACTCGTTTTCACTTGTTGCGATACCTTTCTTCATACTTGCTGGTGATTTGCTTGCCCGTGGAGAAATGTCAAAAACTTTAGTTGCCTTTGCAGAAGCATGTCTTGGTAAAATTAAGGGCGGTCTTTCAGCAGTTTCGGTACTAGCTTCAATGTTTTTTGCAGCAATATCTGGTTCTGGAGCTGCGACAACTGCTGCAGTAGGATCTTCTATGCTTCCTGAGCTTGAGAAAAGAGGATATGAGGTTGATCGTGCTGCTGCACTTATAGCTGCAGGAGGCTGTATAGGAGTTGTTATTCCTCCGTCAGTACCTATGGTGCTTTATGCAGTTATAGCTGAACAAAGCGTAACAAGGCTGTTTAAAAATGGTTTTTTTCCTGGATTAATGATGGGTGGTACATTGGTTGTAATTTCTCTTTATCAGGCAAAAAAATTGAATTATCCTGATGGAAAAGCATTCTCTTTTAAAAATATGATGAGAACTTTTAAAGAAGCCATATGGGCTTTAATTATGCCTCTTATTATACTTGGTGGAATATTCTCTGGATATTTCACTCCTTCTGAGGCTGCTGGGGTTGCGGTAATATACTCAATGATTGCTTCAATGTTCATTTATCGTGATTTAACAATTAAAGAACTAGGACAAATCATTTTGGGTAGTGGTAAGACTTCAGCAATTATAATGACCATAATTGCATGTAGTGGTGTATTTGGGTGGGCTCTAGCAAACTGGAAAATTCCTGAGATGATTGCGGCAGGAGTGCTTGCAATTTCAAGTAACAAGTATATAATACTGTTGCTGATTTCAATTATTATACTTATTGCAGGTGTATTTATGGAGACATCATCAGCAATCATACTTCTGACTCCGGTATTTCTTCCACTAGTTAAAATGTTAGGGGTTGATCTGATACACTTTGGTCTTATATTCACAATGGGTATAGCAATTGGAATGATAACGCCGCCTGTGGCAATAGATTTATTCGTAGCATCTTCAATAACGAATTTGCCAATTGAGAGAATATCTAAAAAGGTTGTACCATACCTTATAGGACTGATTTCTGTTTTTCTAATATATATATATTTACCTCTTTTTATACCATCTATAATATTTTAAATAGTATATTATGTAGCCATAAAAAAGATATAGTGAACTAAGTTCACTATATCTTTTTTTTAATGATAATACATTTAATTTAGTCTAAAAAATATCCTAATGAATTAAAGATTTCAGCCAAACCTTCTTTATTTAGAACATTGATTTGTTTGTAATGCTGGGAAATCAGGTCTGCTTTTACAAAACTGCGCAATAGTCTTGAAACGGAGACTCTATTCATACCAGTTACCGATGCAATCTGTTCATGTGTATATGGAATTACACTTCCTTCACGAACACATGTTGAATAAAGAAAATAAGCTAATTTTTCATCATTTTTTAAAAATCTTGAACAGCATATGTAGTCAGACAACATTGTAACTTTGGTAATAAAAAATCCCATAAGATTATCTAGTGATATTTTATTTTTTACGCATTTTTCCAATAGAACATCAGCCTTTATTGAATAAAGTATTGTATCTGTAAGAGAATCAACATTAACTTTACGTATGAGGATATTTGCTATTGCCTCAATGCCAATCAGATGATTTTCATTAATATAAAACAATGTTATTTCATTACCTTGTTTATTTAGGCAAT